>JALHTX010000344.1 GCA_022866015.1 Thermoplasmatota archaeon | reverse complement strand
ACAATTGAATATGTTGAAAGTAAGACAGGAACGCTTACTGTATCTATGCCAAAAAATAAAACAATGGAATATCCTATAATAAGTTGGTTATCTGAAAAACTTGTTCAACGTTTTCCTTTCTTTGAAAAAATACTAAACCAAATAATATAAACCCATACTCTTTTTTTCTTTTTAAATAATTAAAAAAAATGCAAAACAATTTTTTGTTATAGCAAATTACTAAAATATATAGTGTATTTCCTTTTCAGTTAAAGAACTATAAACTAGTTTAAATTATTTCATAAAAATTTAATAAAGATGTAAAATAATTTGATTTGAAATTTATTATGAACATTAGGTTACAATTAGATATTATATATGATACATAAGTAATACGGGCCAGTGGTCTAGTGGTTATGACGTCGCGCTTACAACGCGGAGATCGCCTGTTCAATTCCGGCCTGGCCCACTATTTAGGAGATAGGTAATATTTCATGAGTGAGAAGATTTTGTTTTCTTTGGATAATTGTGTTAAATGTATGCAAACAAAAGAACTAATAACAGATAGAAATGATATTAAAATTATAACTTTTCCACATAATCTTAATGATTGGACAAATGAGCAACTTAATGATGCAAAATCTCATGATGTTTTTGAAGATTTACAAATTACCGCACCTATACTTTGTATTGATAGTGTTAAAATCATTGGTTATTTAAGGATTAGAAAATGGCTGCAGGATAATAAATAATATAAGAGGTATAACGTTATTTACTTCATAATGTATGATGAACTTGAAGAAATAAAGAAAAGAAAAATGAAGCAACTTAAAAAACAATATATGTTTAGAGGAAAAAATATGAGTAAAAATATACAAGATACACCTTTAGAAATAACTGATGCAGATTTTGATGATTCAGTAAAAAAATACAAAACAATAGTTATTGATTGCTGGGCACCATGGTGTGGACCATGCAGAATAGTTAGTCCGATAATAGATGAACTAGCAAAAGAAATGCAAGGAAAAATCGTTTTTGGAAAACTAAATGTTGATGAAAACCCACGTATTTCAATGAAACATCAGATTATGAGCATCCCAACACTTCTAGTATTTAAAAATGGAAATCTTGTTGATCGCATTGTTGGTGCTCATCCAAAACAAGAACTAAAGAAAAAATTAGATGCATATTAAAAAAAAGGGTGAATGATATTAAAAATAAAATAGAATTATCGCTGTTATTCTTTTTAATAATATTAATATCTTTGTTTAGTGGTTGTATAAATTCATCAGATGATAATATTGATACAGGTGAAAATTTTACTTTTACTTATATTGACGGTTCTTTAAAGAATTTAAAAGATTATCGTGGTAAAGTGGTAATATTAGATATGTGGGCTACATGGTGTGGACCATGTAAAAATCAAATGCTTGTATTAAAACAAGTTTATAAAAATTATAGTAATAGCGATTTGGAAATAATTTCTATTGATGTAGACCCCCGTGAAACTATTCAATTAATTGAAAATTACAAGGTTAACTTTAATAAAAATTATAATGTTGAATTAAACTGGGTTTTTGGGCTTGATAATGGTAGTATATGGGAGAAGTATAAATTGGAAGGTAATGGGATTCCTACCATTTATATATTTGATAAAAATGGTGAAATTAATTACTCTGCTGAGGGTCTAACTTCATATTCATTAATTTGTGCAAGAATTAATGATTTGTTGGAGGTATAAATAATTAGAAATATTTATAAAAAATACTTTTATCTATAAGTATGATTTCTTTAATTAGGGAGGTAGAGACAAATGAAAAATATTAAAACAATGATATGTGCAATTTTATTTTTAGGCTTATGTTTATCAATATTTAGCGTTAATGCTAACCCAACAATTGAAAATATAACTACTAACCCGGCTGAACCTAAACCACTTTCAACATTTACAGTAATTGCAACAATTACTGGAGAAAATATAACTAGTGTCACTGTTACTATATCTGAGTGTACAGAAAAACCACCTGCTCAGTGCTTCAAATCTCATCCAAATATACCAATGACTCTAAACGATGATGGTAAATATGAAGCTGAAGTAACATTAACTGGTACACAAGATTCAATTGATCATGTTCAATATCTATTTAATATCAATGATGATGGAACTGAATACCAAGTTGATGATCTCAAAACGTATCTTAAAACAAATAATGGTAATAATGGCGGAAACAATGACTCTCCAGGTTTTGAATTAGTAATATTACTAATAGCAGTGTTTATTTCATTAATAGTCTTAAGAAGAAAGAGATAAACGATGAAATTTCAACTAAAAAGACTGATATCTCAAATTATTTTTCTTTTTTCTGCAAATCTTGGAGCTTTTGGAATAAAAACAGGTTTTTGTGTACCTTTTTTTTACTGTAATGCTTGCCCTGCTGCATCTTCAGCATGTCCACTCAGATCTATGGAACTTAGCGTTTATAAAGTCTTTAATAACCCTAATAATTTTAGTTTAAAACTTTTTTTATATCCCATAATTATCCTTGGTGGAGTTGCAGTTTTAACTGGGAGAGCCGTCTGCGGATGGGCATGTCCAGTTGGTTTATTGCAGAGAGCCACTGGAAGAATAGCAAGGTTTTTAAAAAAGAAAATCCCTTTTTTTAAGAGAATAGGTCAACATAAAATTGAACGTTATCTAAGATATTCTAAATATCTTGTGCTAATAGTACTTGTATTTTTAACTTCAATTTTTATTGGTTTTGTTTTTACAGATATATGCCCAATAGGTATGCTCACTGGTACTTTTCCAATAATGATATTAAAACCAGGTGTTTATGTTCCATCTTCTTATTTCTATCCTGCTTTAATAATTTTTATCCTATTTCTTTTACTTATTTTTCTTGTTGAGCGAGGCTGGTGTAGATACTTCTGCCCTATCGGAGCATTTTTAGCACCATTTAACAAAGTTAGTTTAATTCATATGGAAGTTGATATTAAAAAATGTAAACACTGTAATATCTGCTCAGATATATGTCCTATGGGCATCGATGTTCCAAATATGAATCGAGATCCTGAGTGCATTTTATGCGGTAAATGTGTCTCCGAATGTCCTCATAATATTGTAAAATTCACGAGGGTTTAAATGAAAAAAATACAAATATTACAAATAATAATGCTATTCGTTTTAGTAATTAGTTTTTTCAGCGTTCTTTTCACAACTGATGTTTATAATGAAGTACAAACAAAAATCGTAAAAGAATTATGTTTAAGCTGTATAAAACTTAAACCAAACACAATCAAAGAATATAGATTTGAAACTGCCAATGGAGCCTCCCATCCTGATTTCATATTAGAAAATCTATCCAAAGGCCCAATTATTCTTGATTATAGAATTACATTTTGCCCAGGATGTATAGATCTAGAAAATAATGTTTTCTCCAAGGTTTTTAATACTTCTTTTCCAAATCCTCTTGAAGATGATGAAGATACAGAAATACCTGATTTGTTATATCTAGAAAGACCATTTAAAAACACAAATGTTACATTTATCCATTTTAATACAGATGACAACGATAGTTTAGATGTTCCACCAGATGGAATTTATGCCAAATCAAGAAATATTTATGATATTGTTGGAGATGAGGGCAATCCAATGGTTGTTTTTATAACATATGGATATAATCATGGGTTTGTAGAACCATGTTATTCTACGGTTTATGAAATTGGAACACAAGAAGAGTTATTAGAATTAATTTATGAATCAATAAATCTTTATAATGAAAACAAAGAGGCATCTCACTAATAAAATAAAATTTTTTTATAGAAGTATAAACGCATATACTTCTATTTCTGCCTCTGATGTTTTTCCTTTGTCATCATACGCTATTACTTTTATATCATGCTTTAGCTTGAACCATGAAGGTTTTTTCCACATGTATTCATATGGTCCTGTATCAAATGTCTTTACAAGCGTACCATCTATATATAATTCTACTTTCTCGACTTTGGAATCATCTGATGCATAAATTGTAATAGTTGCTCTTCCAATTAGAATAGTGTTTTTTAGATTCTTGTTTAATGTTATTTCTTTTCCAAAGATATGAAGCCGTCCTTTTTTTGGATTAGTTATTCCTACTTCTGGTTTTAGGTTTGCATTTTTAACAATTAATGCTCCTTGGCTTGCATCAGCATAATATGCATCAAAAGGATTTTTTTTATTAGTATCAGAATATTTTTCAACAGATTGAGAATTAAAAATGACACCTATAACCATAAGATTATCTATATCATACTCAGAAAAATCATCAATTTTATCTATATTTTTTTCCTCTTTACTTGATATATTAATCTCTTCGTTATAAATAATTTTTATAAAACCAAAATGATAAATTCCTTGCCCACCATAATATGAAACAGAATTTCGCTCTGTGAGATACAGCTTCAAACGGCCAGTATAAGTATAATCTTCATAGTTAATAATTTCAATAGAAATGTTTGTTTTTTTACTACTATTATCTAACTGTGCTGTGACGTTAAGATAAAGTGCAGGAACCTCTCTCTTCTGTGCTTTAGATATACTTTCTTCAAAAACAGATTTTTCATTTGCACCTACGATTAAATCGTAACCACCATCAATATAAACTGAAGGATAACCATATATATTATAATCCTCTTTCAAACGAGAGTTAGCTTCACTGTTTGTATCATTGATTAAACTTACATAATAAAAATTGTAATCACCTGATTCATATAACTCATGTAAAATATTTGCAACTTCTGGACAGTTAGAACACCAAGTACCAGTCCCTTCTTCAATAAAAACATTATGAACTAATTCTTTTCTATCTTCTTTAACACTTATCGTATAATAACTACTGCCATCCTTGGATGGATTTCCTACAGGGCCATTTCCTGCTTCATCGTTTACAGTTATATAGTAATACCAATCCTCAATAGGATTTTTTGGTATTTCAATATCATAACTACCAGATATGATAGAACTAGAATTCCATATACTAGCACTTGCAGATTTAAAATAAATAATTGCTTCTGTTACGTTTTTGTTATCACTAAAAGAGACTTCGATCTTTGTGATTTTTCCTGTAGTTCCTGTTGTATTGCCAGTAATTCTTTTAATAGATGGAGGAGTATTGTCCATTAGGTTATAATCTGAAAAATAATAAATAACAAAAACTGAAGAGATTAGAATTACAGCAACAATTATTGTTGCTAATATTTTTAATAATCGCTTCATATTAATAAATACAATCTAATATATATATAAATTTAACTATTAGTAAAAATCTTTTAAAAACACTAATATAAATTATAAAGTAATTTTTTTACCCTTTTTCAAAAGATCCACTGATTCCTCGGCGATTTCATCAAGCTTTTTCACATCCATTGTTGCTTTACGAGCCATAATATTTTGTTCTTTTATTGCTTGTTTTGCTTCCTGGAATCTTTTACGTCTTTTGTCTTTTATTCCGATCATCTTACTTTTCATCTCAAATGCTTTATCATGAGTTTTTTGGGCTTCTTGTCTTAACTCGAGATATTGGTCATGTTTTTTATTTGCCTCTGCAATAGAAACAGACATTTCGTTTACAAGCTTTATGTATCTTTCATGTTTCTTCTGATTTTCATCATAATATTTCTGAACAAGTTTATGTTCCTCATCAGCTTTTTTAAATAGCTCATCTATTGCTTTATCTTTATCAGATATATCAATTTCTACTTCTTTTTGTTTTTCAAGATGTATCTTTGTTCTTTCGTATTCCTCACGTTTTGACCTTATTTTTTCAATTAGCTCGTTTTCTTCCTGAGGGCTCATAGGCTCGGTTTCTTGACGATACTCAAGCATTTGAAAATCTGCTTTAAGCTCTTCAACACGAATTGGTAAATTTTTAAAAACAGCACCTTTTTTCTTTCTTTTAGCTTCAATAAGTTTTTTTGCTTCTTCCTGATATTTATTGCGTATTTTTTTATGCTGGCGCATCTTTTCTACTAGTTCATCTCGTTCTTTTTTGACTTTTTCTATTTCTGTTTTTAAGCCTTTACGGCTTGCATGGATCATATCTCGTTCTTCACGAACAACTTTTGCCATATCGTTTAGTTCGTTTCTTTTCTGTATGTATGACTGATATTTTTTCTCTGCATCTTTTAACTGTTCAATTTCTTCCTGTTTATCTGATTTTTCTTTCATAAGAAACCCTATAAATTTTGTTGTTTAAGTAGGATTTGGGCACCGATATTAATCAACTACTATATATACCTCGTTTTTTACTGAATCTGCAATCCAAGGTATTTCGATATCAGCATAACCCCCACGTGGGATAATGACATCTTCTATTTTATTTTTTTCTTTGCCATTAACAAAGAAAAGAATGTTAATCTTACCTGTGGATACATTACCATGATTCCATACTTTAAACGATGTTTCAACCCTATCATCTTTCTTAAATATTTTCGGCCAGTGAATAACTCCAGATAATCTTATATCTGTCTTTCCGTTTTTAATGGTTGTAACTGTTGATATTTCAGTTGTTTTGGTTTTATTACTGGGTCTTATAATGATTTTTACTTCACACCAGTCATCTTTTTTGACATTATCATTTGGTTTAACTAGAAGATTTATAACTTTTTCTTCTCCTGGTTGTAAGGCAAGTTCTATTTTATCAACTGATATATCAAAACCTTGTGTATCGTTTTCTATTTTGGATTGTATATTATAAGTAAGATTAGATTTGTATGGGTTTTTAATGGTTATTTCAAATTTTGTGGTTTCATCAGGTACAATTTCTTTGATTCTCTCCAGACAGATTATTTCTACAAATCCTCTTTTTTTCAGGTATATAATGATTATACTAATTATTATCAATAATAGCAATAGTACTGCAATTAAAATCCATCCAGCATATTTACCAGTTAAACCGATCTTGGCCGCAGCTGATTCAAATAATCTGTAAACTCTTTCTAAAATATTGGGTGTAATAACTTTAACAGTAACTTTAAATGATTTCTCAAAAATTGGAGGGTAACGATCGCTTTGAGATGAAAGTATCTTAATTATTAGTTCATCAGATTCAATATTTGTATACCATGGCACTTCAACTGTTATATTTGCTGTTATCACTTTATTTTCATCAGAATTATTATTATAAACAGGTATCTCTTCATCAGAAGATAAATTAACTATTATGTTAAAATTATGTTCACTTTCAGTATTTATACTATATTTATCAGGAATATATCCTTTGTTTCTATTTCTTATAACAATTGCAATGGTTTTAGTTGAACCATGTTTAATTTCGATTTCTTCAGGACCAATTACTTCAAAACCATATTCAACTGCATCTCTTGAAACAGAAACATATGATGTATTAGTATCAAAACCAGTTTTACCTGTAGCATTTATAAAGAAGTGTATTTTATCAACATCATATACGGTATCATTAAGTGCAGTTGAGTTTACATAAATATGAACTTTTTCAACAGTTCCAGAATCGATTTCAAGTTCATTTGGAATAACCTTGATATCCCAGTTTCCAATTTTTTCTTTTACTTCAGCTGAAATCTTAACTGTATCTTTATAATTTTTACTATTTTTGCTAGTAACATTTACAATATAATGTGCACTTCCACCAGAATACACTTCTTTATCTTTTAAATCTCCAATTTTTATGTTATCTGTTTCTTTTAATGTTAAAATAATATTTGAAGGATACGTATCTGAACCATAGTTTATTTTAACTGGTCTTAATGAACCTAAAATCGGTTTGTTAACATATGATACCTCAAGGCTTAGATTATCAGTATACCATATCTCTTCAGAGGTATCAAAATTATCAAAAGTAAATTTAGTTGGTACATCTGGCCCTTTTTGTATTAGTTCAAATATATTTGTTCTATCCAAATCTTTTTCATCAGTGGCAATTATTTTACCATTTTTCTTTAAAGTAGCATTTATTTTTACTTTTCCAAGAGTTAAAACCTTTGAATAATAAATATTAAGGTAAGCAGTAACATTTGTAAGTATCTTGTTTCTTTCAAAAGCCGTAGCAGTCCATGTAGAAGGTTGTTCTGATAATTCTTTGTTTATTGTTGATGTTTCTCCTGGCTTATCAGTTGTTAATTTTCCGTTTTCAGCAAGATAATAGGTAACCTTATTTGTATCTACTTCTTCAGTAGGCTCTCCAATTGTATATAATGCCCATATTACTAACCAATTAACTATCTCACTATCAAGACTTATATTCTCAAGTGATTTTAATTCATCTATCTCTGTAAGTATTGGTGGCCAAGCATGTGCGGTGCTTGTTGTTGGTTTTGTTTCATTAGCTTTTTTTTCAAAAGGAAATAGTTCTGTAGTAGAATATAACTCATATTGAAAATCTGAATATTCGCTTTGGAAATATACTTTTATTTCTTTACTATCATCGTTATAGAATTTAACAGACGATGGATAATCAACAGATCCATAATAAAAAGCACTGGAAAATAAAACATTTACAAGAGCACCAAATTCTTTACCGCCGATACCTAGGTTAGATAGATTTTCAAGTCCTATATCAATATAAGTTGCTATTTCTTGAAGATTAGGGTCATCGATTTTTCTTAGTATATTTGCAATTTTTTCAAGTCTAGAAACAACTTGTGTATCAAATCTGTTCGCTGCAAAACTTTCTACTGGTTTTTCAGATTGTTTTATTTCAATTACAAAGGCTAGATACTCGTTTTTATTTATAATTACATTGACATTTTCTAGTTTAACAATATATTTTTGTATATACTCTTGTGTTTCTGGCACTAATTTTATAGTTTTGTTACCGTTTTCAATAAGAGTCTTTACCCCATCTGAATTTACATGATATACATCTATTTTTAAAGAATCTTGATAATTTATTAATCCAAGTAGTTGAATTTGTGTGAGAATTGGTGCTGAGAAATAAAGCTCAAATTCCATATCACCTTCGATATTCATTGTTCTGTAGCTCTGCCATATTCCAACGTATCTGAATGGATGTGGATTTAAATCGTCGTTAAAATCTATCATTGAACGTAAAATATTGATTAATCCCTTGATATATTCTGAATCAGATGGATCTTCTGCTCGTACATTATCATTAAAATTAGGTGATAATAAAATGAATAATAGAAACAATGTTATTATCCATGTTCGTGGTTTTTTCTTTAGCAGCATACTGTTATCTCACCAATATCTTTATTTTTGGAGATATTTATATATTAATCTTTGCTGACAATAGTTACCATTTTTTATTAATCCATAACTATCTACTATAGTATTAAAATATATTTAACATTTTATAAATATTTTGCTATTGTTTTGCTATTGAAGGCTATAAACTATCAAATTACTAAAAAATAGTAATACAAACTTATAACAAATAAAATTTAAAAATATTAATTTGAAAAAAAATAAATACCTAATTATACATAATAAAAATGTAATTTATAAAAGGTGGTTACGAGGAAAAACAAAAAACACAAAATTAAGATTAGTTTACTTAATATATTGATTGTAATACTATTTATTAGTTTAACCACAAGTAATGCTTTAGCAAATATGCAATCTATACAGATTCATTTAGAGCCAGAAGACGTCAATGAAAACGATTATTTTAAAGTTAGTGCCTACATTATAACAGAATCAGAGGAAATAGAATTCTTAATAGACGTTAACATAACATTCGACGGACAAACATATATAATAACAGACGAAAGTGATAACCATGAGGTTAAAATAAAAGCGCCATCTGTAGATACAGATAAACCTTTCATTATTTATGCAACAAAACCAGGATATAAAACAAATTATACACAAATAACCATAAAAAATATTAAACCTCTTTTGAAAATTGTACCACAAGATTACATCATTCCTGCTGGTGATTTTTTTTATGTAACTGTTTATGAATATAACAAAGATGGAAATACCGTTGAAGGGGCTAATGTATATATCTCTAGCCATGGAGATAAAATGGAAATAACTAAAAAAGATGGCAAAGCTTATTTTTATGCACCTACAAATAGAGAAGAAATTACAATTATTGCAAGTAAATTAGGCTATACAAATGGTAACGAAACAATAAAAATAAAACCTCAACAAAATATAATTAGTCAAATTATTAATAATAAATTTTTCTTGATTTTTCTATCTGCTATAGTTTTGATTTTTGCTATTTTATTTGTTCATTTTAGGCAGAAAAAAAATATTTATATTCATGCAAAGGAAATTGCTAACCAAAAAACTGTCGAGAAATATGCTTCTGAATCAGATGATTCTTATGAAAAAAGCAGACTCGAATCCAACGGCTCTATTAGACCTCCTGTTAGAGTTAATCAAGATAAAGATAGTAAAGTTGAGGAGATAAGAATAAGTCGTCCAAAAAAAGAAAAAGAAATAGTTGATATAAAAACCAAGGTTGACGATACTGAAAAGAATGTTAATAAGAAAAAAATTCAACGTCGAGAATATGAGTGGTTTGAAGGAATAGATGAAATCCGCTATGAAATCGATAAACTAACACATGAAGTTGATGAAGAAGGAAAGGATAAATGGTTTGAGGGTGTAGATGATTTTAGGAAAAAAATAGATGAAAAAATAAAAAAGAAAAACACAAAACAAAATAAATATGAAAATAAAAACTAAAATAATTAAAATAGTGTTTAAATATTTTAATAGTGTTTAGGTGTTTTTGATGGCAAAAAATAAACTTATATCAGAATTTTATGAGCTGAAAGTAAGTCAAGTCATGGATAAACGTGTATGGGATTTACCAATTATTGAGGAAAAAGAAGATATCTATCATGTTCTTTCATTTCTTGGCGCACGTAATCACGTATGGGTTGTAAAAGATAAAAAAACAAAAGAACTTGTAGGGATCATAACAGAACATGATGTGCTTTCCATTCTTGCTCCTATGAATCTACCCAATTATATTTTTGGTATGCCGGATATAAGTTCTATTAAGTATGGTACTGCAAAAACTGCAGAGGATGTGATGTCTCATCGTATTATTGCCTGTAAACCTGATGATAAAATAGCTGATGCTTTAATTATAATGATGAAGTATGATCTTAGAAGACTCCCAGTTTTAATGGATAAAAAAATTGTTGGTGAGTTTACCCTAAATCAACTTATAAGAAAATATTATGATGCAACCTCAGTAGCTAACATTTTTTAGTGCATCCCCTGTTGACAATCTTGGGATGAAAATCAATGGGGATGCACCAAACACACACATATCTGGAAGCGACTATTTTAAACTTATTTACAGCACTCAACATACACCTGTCAAAACCAATCAGAACCACGCTGGTAGAATTGATTGTCTGTCTCCTGGAAAATAACAAAGCACATCTCTCAAAACTAGGTGAATACCTCTGCGATAACCATACAGGTATCATGTCATCGATTCAACAAGTTCGTCGTTTTTTATCAAACCCGAGGATATCGCCCTCGCTTACTGTTAAACCATTAATCTATTTGATGCGCCCGCTTTTGGAAAAACTCCCGGAAATCATACTGATCGTGGATCGGACAAATTGGGAGAAACGACGACAGCACATCAACATCTTATCAGTAGCGGTGAGCTACAAAGGTCGTGCTCTTCCCCTCCATTGGATGGTGTTTGGAAAGAAAGGAAACAGTTCCTTAGAACAATGGAGACAGGTGTTATTTCCTGTTATCATTGTGCTACAGCAGATGAACTGGCTTTCTGACAAGACGATTCATATCCACGTGGTCGCGGATCGAGAGTTCGCCAGCCCAAAACTCGCAGAATGGCTCACAAACGAGTTTGATGTCGCAGTGACGCTACGCATCAAAGCCAACATGTACCTCATCGGTGAGGACACCCCTGAGGTAAAGGTAGCTTCGCTGATCCGGAAGATGACGAAAGGTTCACGTCATGTTCTGTACAATCAGATGCTGACGCGGAACAGCACGTTCAAGATGAGCGTCTTGTTGACCTGGAACGAAGACTATGATGAGCCACTGGTTGTGGCGACAACATCAGATAACCCTGCTCTTGCTGATGATACCTATGAGCAAAGATTCAACATCGAACATATGCATAAGGACTGGAAAAGCAACGCGTTTGACTTGGAAAAAACACGGGTGACAGACCCAAAGCGGATTGAAACCCTCTTAATCCCGATAGCTTTCGCTTACATCCTCTGTGTGCTTGAGGGCGAACAGAAGGAACACGACGGTGAAGTCCGAAGACCTCCGAAAGGAAAAACACGCATGGTTGGTTTGTTTCTCAGCGGACTGAGAACCATCTCCCGATCTCTCCAACGGGAAAGTCTCCAACAATTCAAACGATTCATCCTCCAGTTATTTCAACCAGTTTTCCAGACCTGGAATATCAAACCATCCACCATCGCACATTAAAATCAATCAACAAGAAGAATAGTTCATACAATCCTAGCCCTGAGAGTACTCTCATATCTACAATGAGTGTATCTCTGATATTTCAACAAAAAAACATTTCACTGCATCGTAAAAACGATGCAAAAGATCAATTTAATAAAAATATGACCTACCCTGAAGTAGCCAACATCAATTTTATTACTGATTTATGAAAAAGTGTAAGCTACTGAGCTCTTCAAATATAATTTCTTTTCTTAACTTTATATCAAGCTTTGGCATTTGTGCTTTCCTTTGCTTCCGAACCATCTGATCATAGGTGTTTTCTCCACCGGCTTCTTCGATGACGGGTTCGTTCATTTTTAAAAATACCGATTTGCTCCTTCTCTTCACTCTCCATCTCTAATTCACTCTCCGAAAACTATCCCTTTGCTATCTGATAAATCAAGAGTTATTGGTTTTGACCCGCGTTTTTTGCGTGCCATAGCATCATAGGCTTCTTTGCCGCCCACATCTTCAATTATTTTTTTTCCCATTTTATTTTGATGTTGAATGCTGATATTGACGCGCTCTATAGAACCAGGAGCAATCCTTTTTAAAAGATTAGTACCTGCACCTAAACCATATGGGATCGATTCCATAGTCTCAGTTGTTCCAGGTAGTGCAAAGAACCAGACGCCAAGAGAATCCTCACCAAACTTCGTAATTGGGATGCCACCGGCTGCTTGCCGTTCTGCGGTGGGGCCGACATGAGCAACGATCCATTTTCCATCAATGAATGCCTCTCCTTCACCTTCCATCATAAAGAATCCCATTTGATCGTACCATTTTTTTACCATTTGATCCGATCCAACCAAAGCATCATACCATGTTTGAATCATGTTCATCGCAAACGTCTTGTATCGTGCCTTGATCCCAGCACAACGACACAATGCTATGAATACCGAGATTAAATGAAAACAGGTTCCCGTACCCCGACTTATAGTCTCCTCAACAGAATCCATCGGGCAAATTTCTAGATCAAGCTTTTCTTTGACGAATTCAAAAGCAGTTTCTGCAAACTCACGATCAGATTTTTTAAAAGCACCAAGGTGATGAGCAAGAGCCACAACCTCAGGAGCGCAAGGGTTACAATAAAGTGTAGGTCTGAGGTATTTCTCCTCCGTGACGCCACATCTCATTCCTTCCTTAAAAGGCGGGAATTCATAGGGTCGTTTTGGTCTGACATATCGTTCCTCGGGAACATGGATTGTCCTGAGTTTTTTTAAATCACCAGGGTTGGTGAGTAATACCTTACTCAGTGAAAGACCACCGCCAATCAGCAATTTAAGATAGGTTTTATGCGGGATGTATTCCCTATCTTTCATCTCATGGAAACTTATCATAAATCTAACCTTCATTAACATTTATTTGATATTTTTATCTTTTGATTTATTTTGCAGGTATTTCTAAATAAGTTTTCCTTTTTCTGTTACTTTATTCTTTGTTACTAAATTTTTCTGTTTTTTAGAAAATATTATTGGATTGCCCTATCGCTTCACTTCGATTTCTTCTAATTCTTGTATTTTTGTTTCATATGGATGAAATAATGTTACAAGTAATATAGGAATTACCATTATAAGTCCTGCGACAGCCCAGAACCTATTCCATTCTATTATTGTTGCGGATGATGGGGTTAAGAGAATTGCAGCTAATGCTGGTCCAAGTATGTATGAGGCACGTGCAATGGTTGTTGTCCATCCCAGACAGGTACCTCTTCTTTCTGTTGGAAAGATTTCAGGTATGTACACAATAATCCAGACATAGGAGAATCCAAAGAAAAATCCAGCTAATGCAGCAATGATGCTAGCAATGTTGGTGGGGCTAAATCCAAGGATTCCAACGAATAAACCTAGTCCCGCGCATCCGATAAGTAAACCTGTTTTTCGCCCTATCTTATCCATTGT
>JALHTX010000343.1 GCA_022866015.1 Thermoplasmatota archaeon | reverse complement strand
TTTTTAAAAGAATGAAGGTAAACCATAATTATCCCACCTCTATAAAACTTATAACATCCTGAAGGGCATTAAACCATATAAAGTAGATGAATTATCGGACAGCCTGTAAAACCAGTGGTATTCTTGGAGATTTTTTATAATAAATATTATCCATAGCCCAATTAATACATTAATAATTGATGGTTTATCTTCCATACCTCATCCTCTCTTTAGAGATATTGTAACTTGTATGATGATTTAGTTTTTTCTAAGAATTTTTAGTGTTTTTTTAAAATAGCTTTTACTATGAGCGTTATATTATGTTTATTTTAGGATTTAGCGAAATTTATAAACAAATAGTTGTTTTAAAATAGTAGATTTAGAGGGAATGGGATGAGAAAGATAGCGATATTTCTAATTTCCTTAATGGTAATTGTAATAGGATTTTTATGTGGATGTAATGATAAGATTCCTGAAAAAAGAGAATATAACATAGGTGAATCATTAATTTTTGAAAATATTAGATATACATTTTTATCAGCTTATTGGAATGATACTACTTATACATTGAAAATCAAGGCAGAGAATATTGATAATAAAAATAGAGAATCCAGTAATGTTATGATAACACGATACAAAATGCAAAATGGTTATACATATGATCCAGTTAGAATGTATGGAGTGACATTTATTACATTTGATCTTAATTTATTTGGAAATGATACAAAAGTATTAACTGATTTTTCATCAATTGACAGAGATTTTTTACCAGTATCTAAAATTTATTTGCAACTTTATTCACCTGGGGGACAATGGATTTATTCTAAAAATACAAAACCAATAGAAATAAATGTGATATAAGGTTGAAAACTAGCTTTTTAATATATCACTAATTGAAAGAAGAGGAATAAAATTTATATCTAACTGTTGAAGTTTTTCTTTAGTTCCACTTTCTCTATCTACAACAACTATTACTTTATCGACTATTGCTTTGTTCTCACGTAGTATATTTACTGATTTAATAACAGAACCACCACTAGTTGTGACATCTTCAATAATTATTACTTTTTTACCTTTAACATCTTCACCTTCAATTTGTTTACCAGTCCCATGTTCTCTTTTTTCCTTACGAATTATGACATATGGAAGCCCAGTTTCTAATGATAATGCTACCGCAAGCGGTACAGCACCTAATTCCATACCTGCAATTACATTGTAACCTTCAACGTTTTCTGCCATAGCTTCTGCAATTTTTTTCAAAATATGAGGGTTTGTACTTGCTTTTTTAATATCAATATAGTAATTACTTACTGCACCTGATGTTAAAATAAAACGTCCAAATTGAATCGCATTACACTCTTTTAACAAGCTAATAAAATCTTTTTTATCCATATATAAAAGGAAATGAATATGTTAAATTTATAAGTTTTTATTAAACCAAGTATTGATAAAAATGACATCCTCCCAAAGTAGATCCATCTAAAGATGGGGGTATCCATTACTTTAACTTCTTTTAATGTAACATGAAGGAACGCAAACCACTCTGCTTAAAACATATCGACCCCTTCAGATAGGTGGGTCGAGTAGTATTAAGCGATGGGTTTGCTCAAAACTTGTCCTTCATGTTA
>JALHTX010000342.1 GCA_022866015.1 Thermoplasmatota archaeon | reverse complement strand
GTTATATTAAAAATTTTAAAGGATTAATTACCTGCTCTTCACCTGCATATAATTTTGTATTAATAGTTTTCTATGAGTTTAAATAATGATTTTAATATTTCCTATTTGGATGCATTGTAAATGGGATGCCTACTATGTTACTAGAGATAGCAATAGCGTTAATTACGGCAAAACTTCTAAATTATATATTTGAGAAGTATAACCAGCCAGGCGTAGTAGGCGAAATTATTGCAGGTATTATTTTAGGTCCTTGTATTTTAGGATATTTTTCAGGTTCTTCTATTAATCTTTTTGGTACAACATTATTTGAGTTTAATTTAAATCTCAACACTCCTGAGTTCAAGGAATTAGCTTTTATTGGAATTGTATTTATGTTATTTATAATTGGTTTGGATACGGATATTGCTGATTTAAAAAGATCCGGTAAATCAGGTGTTTTTACTGGTATTGGTGCTGTTGTTATCCCTTTTTTTATTGGTTTTCTTTTTGGTTTGGCTTTTCGCTTAGATCTTTTAATGTGTATGGGTATAGGTTGTATTTTTTATTCATCCTCGATTACGATTTCTATGAGGATTTTATCAGATGTGGATTTGATATCAACTCGTATTGGATTAACTTTACAAGTTGCAGGTATTGTCAATGATATATTTGGTTTGATATTATTTTCTTTGATAATCGGACAAGGTCATCCTTTCGTTTATATACTAAAAATTCTCCTTTTTGTTATCTTTATTTTTGTAGCGGGTTATCTAATTATCAAATATTCGATAAAAAAAAGTACTGCAAGACAAACTACTATGCTTGTTTTACCTATTCCCTTATTCATCTGTTTTCTTTTTGCAGCGCTTGCAGAAGATATGGGTCTTGCTGCAATAATTGGTGCTTTTATTGCTGGTTTAATTATACACAAAACACCACAGGGTGCTGTAATTAATAGCTATATAAAGACCATTGCTTATACCTTGTTTATCCCCTTGTTTTTCGTGTGGATTGGAGCAAGTTTTAACTTTTTTAGTCTAGCAGCTACACAAAACATTTTACCAAGTATTCTTTTTATTGTTGCTTTTATAGTAGTTGGTCTACTTGGCAATCCCATTGGTGCAGCAATTGGAGCAAGACTGGCTGGTAATAAAAATAATGATTCATTGTCTATTGGTATTGGTATGATGCCTATTATGGGTATGGCTCTAATTATTGTTTCAACCGAAGTCGATAGAGGTATTTATGGTGATCCTACAGGTATATTTGCTCAACAAATAAGAACTGCTACTCTTTTATTAATTATAATTAGTTGTCTTATAACACCGAATCTTCTTAAAAAAAGTATGAATACGAATAAACCATTTATGGGTAAACAAAATAAAAAAGAAAGATTAAATAAATTTAAACAATTAATTGTTGATAGTTTTTCCAATAAAAAATTATCTGCAAAATACTCCTATCATGTTAAATACCCTAATGATTATAAAAATTCTCGCATTTTCTATTTTCTTGATACGAAACTTGAGTTACCTGGAAAAACCAAGCAT
>JALHTX010000341.1 GCA_022866015.1 Thermoplasmatota archaeon | reverse complement strand
GTTTTTGCTATGCGGTAGGTTGATCGTTCTCCTTTATCGATTTCTTTGATGATCCATCGTATTTTCTGTTGATTCAGCTTCCGCATGGATGCTGAATCATCTATTTTATTTACCAGGAGAAAGTAATTTCGGGAAAAGACACTAATAAATGTGATTAAATTAATGATTTATTCTTTAAAATTTAAGCCGTTGATCATTGTGTTAGATGGAAAATGTTTTAATGCAACATTACATTTGCATACAATAGCAATATCGTCTTCTTTGACCGAGGAGAGGGTTAGATTAAAGAGAAATCATGCTGTTGAGAATATTTTGTTAGACCTATTTTAAATCTCCTTAATTTTTTTTTTTTTAACCTTTAAAGTTTTAGTATTTTTATTAATTTAAAAAAAATTGCAGATAGGTTGTATTGTTATGGTTTTTTTCTTTTTTTTCAAATTTTCTTAATAGAATAAAATTTTAAATAAATAAAAAAACCTATTATGAAAAATAGTATAATATACATCTAAATAATAAGAATCCAACTTATTATTTATACTAAACTTATGGGTAATATCACGATCTTTAGTAATGTTCCTGATCTATCTGAGGTTAACAATGAGATTATTAAGTTGAAGATGGAGTTGAGTAATAAAGATAGGCAGATAAGTGAGATGTTTGAGCATTTGGTACGCCTGGAAAAAAAGAGATAAAAAGTTGAATCATTAAAATAAAATATTTTTTTTCTTCTAATACTTTTAATAAACCTATCCTATATTTTATATTCTAATATTATCCTTCTGTTTAATTGATTACTATGGATATTGATTATAAAATAAAAAACCTTAGAGGAGCTTTGAATAACAGTGATCTGAGTTTTGTTAATGATAAGAATTTTTTTAATGCGATCTTGGACATGCTTGAGGATATTAGTGGTGAGATTGATGAATTGAATGAATTGATTTGCGTTTGAAGTTTTTATTAAATCTAAACTATTCTTTTTTCTGCCTTAAAACTACAATTTCATAACTTATGTTTCTTTGTCTTCTTCTTTTTTTGTTTTTTTTCTTTTTTCTGTTTTTCTGTTACAATTTTATAAGCTATTAGTTCATTATCACCCATATTTTTTCTCCCTCAAACTTTATTTTCTTGTGTCTTCTTTTTTATTGATTTCTTTTTCTTCTTTCGATTTTATTTGTCTCTCTTTTATCCACCTTATATGTTCATCTAGTTCCTTTAAAAATTCCTCTTTGTTAATATCAATTATATTTTGCTTTTTTCTTCTTTTAAATCTGATATGCATTGAATAAATTTCTCTCCTCAAACCATTATTTCGAAAACAATTGTTTGTTTAAAAACTTCTCTTTCTAAAAAATATGAAGAAATTATGGGTTATTGATTGGCGGAGGGAGGATTAGGAGGAAAGGATAAAATAGAAATCGTATACCAATCAACTCCCCACAATTAACATATGTTAAGTATCGTTAATTTATAAATTTTTCTATGAAAATATACGGCAAAAAACGAATTATGATAAATGGTATTAATCTATTATAAATCCTCCAATAATTTTAAATATATAGAATGTTTATATATTAATTTACTAATATAAAGAAGGTACATTGATGGAAATACTATTAAAAATACTAATAGGTTTTATTCTCGCCGTTATTTTACATGAATTAACCCATTTACTCATTATAGTATATTATAAAATTCCAATTAAATCAATTATTTTAACAAAGTGGACTGCTTTTGGATTTCTTGTTGACAATGAAAAATATATCAATAATAGAAAAATTCTATTTTTATTACATTTCTTGCCTCTAATTTGGTGTCTATTTTATATTATCAATATAAATGAACCCTACCTTCTAATGTTTCCAGTAGTTAATATCTTTGGAGGACTTGGGGATTGGTATTTTTATTTTAGAATTATTTCATTAGAACCAGAAAAAAGAATTGAATGGGCTAATAAATCTGATGAAAAAATTCTTAAATCTATTATTTGGCAGAAAGAACTTTGATACTTTTAATTTATATTTAAATGATTTGTTTTTAGAGGATTATCAATAACTTGTACTATATGGGTGCGGTATGGATACCCGATGTATACTGCAGCTTGTTCGTTATCGTTTCATTGAAAAAACAAGTATAGATGAGGAATAAAAAATATTTATTTTTTTCTCACTTAAACCATGATCTCTTTTTTTTACTGTAACATTTTTTTTCATATGTTCTTCCTTTGAAGTGATTTCTATGCTATAGCTACACGATCCTAGGTTCGACATACAAATAAAATGCGTTGTTGCCACTATTTGGGTCTATTGTAGTAGAATCAGAAAGATAAACATTAATTCTTACACTATTTAAAAGCAATTTTAATATAAGATTTAAAGCTTCTTGAAAAGCTTCTTTTCCTGGGTCTATTTCGAAAACCCAGCCAGGGTCAACAATTGGATGTAGGATATCATAAATATTTCCTGGTTGTGGTAATACAATACTTTCATTAAAGAACTTTGAATTTCTTAGGTCTATAGTTTTTGCCACTGTAATTGCGTTTAATTCATCATTTAGTTTGTTTAAGTTAAAGGTTTCATTAAGGTATTCTTTAGCATTAATAGT
>JALHTX010000340.1 GCA_022866015.1 Thermoplasmatota archaeon | reverse complement strand
TAATGATAGTTGGAATAATTGTTATACTTCTAACAGTTGGATTAAGTGGATGTAATCAATCAACTGAAACAAAAGGAGATACCGATAAAGTAGAATTAGTTAATTATACTGTTGAAACTAAAGCATATGGTTTAAATACAGGCTATTATAAAATAGTAAAAGGCACAGTAAAAAACATTGGTGGAACATATATTAATACTATAGGCATTGGAGTATACTTCTATGATAGCAATAACAACTTGCTAACAACTAAATCAGTTTATATTTACAGTTTAGCGAATTCATATACAAAAGATTTTGAAGTTGCATATAATAGTTTTGACCAGTATTATGAAAATGTGGATTGGAACAATATAAAGTTTGATTTTAAAGTGTCATAATTTATAGTTTGAGGGAGGAAAAATATGAGAAAAATAGCAATATTGTTAACTTTTTTAATGTTGGTTAGTGTTGGATTTTTAAGTGGGTGTAATAAAAAAACAGCAGTTAATAGTTATAAAGATCAAATACTTGGAAAATGGGGCGCTTCGGATTATTGGATCCAATTTAATGAAGATAATACATGTTATACCTACAGTTCAACATCGAATGATTCAACGCAATATACATATTCAATAACAGATAAGCAAATAATATTTTCTTCTCAAGGATCGATCATATACAGATTGTCGTATACATTTATTGGTAACGATAAATTGCAGATAACAACAGAACAAGGAGCTATATATACACTTCCAAGGTTTATAGCTCAAACTGATAATACAAATATAAAACCATCTTGCTCATTATCTGTAGATATAAATTCTGGTAACTCTCCTCTTACGGTCAACTTTTTAATGAGTGCTAGTGATACCGATGGTTCAATTTCATTTTGGGTTCTTGATATTAACAATGATGGATATATAGAATATTCTGGTCTTGGAAATCCACCTCTGGAAAAGAATATACTTATTCTAATCCAGGAATCTATATAGCAAAATTAACTGTCACCGATAATGAAGAAGCTGTTGATTATAAAACTGTTACCATTACTGTATATTCGCTTTCTTCGCCAGCGATTACCAGTTTCAACATAGGAGATACAGTGAAAAGAAAATACCTAGAAGTAACTGTCATGTCTGATGAATTTGTAAATTCTTATACTTTTTCAATAGGAGGTATGCAATTTACAGAAAACGCTGCCGAAGGAAAAACCTTTGTCATCATCAAAGTGCATTTTCATCAGATTGGAGATGATCCTCAATATATAGGACCAACTGATTTTTGGCTTATCGACCATAATAACTACAAGTATGACTGCGACTATAGAACATACTCACTTGACGGAGGATTAACTTCAACAACCTTATATAAAAATTTGAATGCAGAAGGGAAAATTCTATATGAGATTCCAATAGAAGCTAATGGTTTAAAGGTTCAATATAATTTTGCGACTTTCTGGGACTCGCCAAAAATTATTGAATGGATAATATTATAGATAACTACTATTAAGAACCATATGTCATTTATATTGGTTGGTAATAGTATTCATAAAAATACAAGCAGATGATAACAAATATCAATTGTAGATCATAAGGGCGAAAAAAATAGTATGTAGTATTATTTTGTTTTATCTTTTTTCTTTTAATACTTTTAATTACCTTATTACATCTTTTATATTATTGTAATTATCTTGTTGAAATGATTACTATGAATATTAACTATAAAATAAAAAATCTTAGAGATGCTTTGAATAACAATCTTGTAAATCCTGATAATTATAATAATTTTTTTAATGCAATCTTGGATATATTTCAGGATATTAGTAAAGAGATCGATGAACTAAATAAATTGATTCACATTTGAATAAGATCTGATTTAACAATTTGTTGTTTTTATCCTATATTTTTTTAATTTTGTTGCATATAAGATATTTCATGATAAACTTTAAGTTTGATTATTAGATATTATTTTTATATTTTAGGTTTGAGGGAGGTAAAAAAATGAATAAGAAAATATTAGGTATTTTTGTAGTGACGGTGTTATCTGCATTTGTTTTTTTGCCGAATGCAATGCCAGAACATACCAATGAAAAAAGTGAATATTCGGAAACAATGAGTACTGAACCAACTGTTGAGATCATAGGAGATAATGCTCAGAATAATGGAAAAGAAGGAACATTTAATTATAACCAAGAGGAAATACAATATAAAAACGAAACATGTGAATATTCAGAAACAATGAGTACTGAACCAACTGTTGAGATCATAGGAGATAGTGCTCAGAATAATGGAAAAGAAGGAACATTTAATTATAACCAAGAGGAAATACAATATGAAAACGGTAAACCTGTGATCAGACTATTCTCAACTTCCTCGTGTCCACATTGTGAATGGATTAAAGAGACATTTGATCGTGTGGTAAAAGAATATGTCCAAAACGATCAAATTGTAGCATATCATTGGAATTTGAATACAGGCGACAATACATTAACAACTGAGGTAGAAACAGAAGTATCTAGTTTTGAATTAGCCGTTTTCCGAACATACAATCCTGGAGGAAGTGTTCCAACATTTGTTTTTGGAAATAAATATTGGCGTATAGGTAATGGATATGAAAGAGAAAATGATTTAATTTCTGAAGAATCAGAATTTCGAAACATAATTGAAAATCTAATTAAAATAACAAAATATCCTTTTGAAAGTGACGAGACATCAGTAGAGATGTCAACATTCGATTTTAAATTAGACTATAAATCTATATATTTTAATGATTTAATGCATATATTTAATTCAAATTTAGAAATTACCGATTACAGCCATATCTCAAATGAAAAAAATTATAACAATTACGTTCCACCATGCCTTACTCCCCCCTTCGGTCTCGTGGGCTGGTGGCCTTTTGATGAACGTCAAGGTCCAACAGCAGAAGAGTTAAGAAGAAAATTAGATGGGACTCATATAAATAATCCAAATCCAGTTGTAGGAAAGGTCGATTGG
>JALHTX010000037.1 GCA_022866015.1 Thermoplasmatota archaeon | reverse complement strand
ATGAAACCTTCCAAGACTTTTATTGTCTGCAACCATTGGTCTCTCACCTTGTAATACATTTATTTCTACGCTTGTCTGGCTATCTACTGCAGTTGAGAAAATCTTGCTTTTTTTAGTTGGAACTGTTGTGTTTCTATCGATTAAATGTGTCGCAACACCACCAAGTGTTTCAATACTAAGTGTAAGTGGTGTTACATCTAAAAGAACTATATCTTTATCAATTTCTCCTGATAACACTCCTGCTTGTATAGCAGCTCCAATTGCTACGCATTCCATTGGATCTACATCACGTTTTGGGGTTTTTCCAAAGATTTCTTCAACCTTCTTTTTGACAATAGGTATATGTGTTGTACCACCAACAAGGACAACATGATCAATTTCTTCAGGTTTTAATTTTGCATCTTTAAGTGCTTGTTTGCATGGTTTTTCTGTTTTATCAACAAATTTACTAATTATTTCTTCAAATTTTGCACGTGTTAGCTTTGTTTCAAAATGTTTTGGTTCGTTGTTAATTACTGCTATATATGGTAGATTTATTTCTGTCTGTATTGTTGAGGATAATTCTATTTTTGCGTTTTCAGAGGCCTCGATAAGACGTTGTAATGCTTTTGGGTCTTTTCTTAAATCAAAATTGTGTTGTTTTTTGAAAATTTCTGCAAAGTAATCTACAAGAGCTTGATCCATATCACTTCCTCCAAGCTGAGTATCGCCGTTTGTAGAAAGAACCTCAAAGACGCCTTCTCCTACTTCCATGAGTGTTATATCAAAGGTTCCTCCGCCAAAATCATATACTGCAATTTTATGTTCTCCTTCTTTATCAAGACCATATGCTAGGCTTGCAGCTGTAGGCTCATTAATAATACGTTTTACTTTGAGCCCTGCTATTTTACCTGCGTCTTTAGTGGCTTGACGCTGATTATCGTTAAAGTAAGCAGGAACAGTAATTACTGCTTCAGTTATTTTTTCTCCTAAAAATTCTTCGGCATCTTTTTTGATTTTTTGAAGAATAAATGCACTGATTTGTTCAGGGCTATATAATTTACCAAGAGCTTTTACTTTTTCTCCTGAGCCCATTTTTCTTTTTATACGATGAATCGTTCCTTCAGGGTTTGTAACTGCTTGTCTTTTAGCTGATTCACCTACAAGCATTTCACCATCTTTTGTAAATGCAACTACACTTGGAAAGTAGTTTTGTCCTTCTGCACTTTTAATTATTGTTGGTTTACCTGCTTCCATTACAGCTACTTCAGAATTTGTAGTTCCAAGATCTATTCCAATTATTTTTCCCATATATCTATCACCTCATAATTTTTTTTTTTCAACTTTTTTTGCAACTATTACATGAGAAGGTCTAAGGATTTTATCATTTAACATATAACCTTTTTTTATCTCCTCGATAATAGTGTTATCCTCACAATCATTTTTTTCAAGTGTAGTGATTGCATAATGAATGTTATGATTAAATTTTTCACCTATACATTTTATTGGTTTGATTTGTTCTTTTTCAAAAAAATTTTCAATATTATTAATTAATAGTTTTAGTCCTTCTTTCGGATTGTTATCATCATATGCTTTTTTTAATAGTTCATGTAGATCTATTAGTTCTTCTAGATATTTCTTTTTTGTTTCTTGTTCATGATAAATTAATTCTTTATCTATTCTTTTTTGGTAGTTTTGAAAATCTGCGATACTTCGTAGAAGTTTATTATTTTTTTCTTTAAGTTCTATTTTAAGTTTCTCTAGTTCATTTTTTAGATTTGTATTTTTTTCTATTTTTTCTTTCTTTTTATCTGTAGTTTTTTTAGTTTTCATACCTCACCAATAAGTTGTTTAAAAAAAAAAGAAAAAAAGAGGATTATTTTTAGTAATCCATGTCGCCTGGTGGCATTCCACCCATGCCGCCCATTCCGCCTGGTGGCATTCCACCTGGTGCACCACCGCCACCGCCGCCTCTAGATGCTATTACATCATCGATACGTAGTATCATTGTTGCAGCTTCGCTACTTGCTTCGATTTCTTGTTTTGAAACTCTTAATGGTTCGATTACATTGTTTTTTATCATATCTTCGATTTTGCCAGTAAATACGTTTACTCCGGCGTATTTGTTTCCTTTTTTGTGTGCACTTCTGATTTCTAGCATCATATCAATTGGGTCAAGACCTGCGTTTTCTGAAAGTGTTTTTGGAATTACTTCCATTGCGTTTGCAAATGCTTCTATTGCCATTTGCTCACGGCCACCAACTGTTGTTGCATAGTCACGAAGAGCCATTGCAATAGCT
>JALHTX010000339.1 GCA_022866015.1 Thermoplasmatota archaeon | reverse complement strand
CCCATCCACCTTCTGTCCATTCTCTGATACAAAAACAGACAGAAGGAAAGAAGGGATGCCTTTCTAATTTTATTTTTGCACTGGTTTAATAAAAAATCTATATGTTTTAAATACTAGATGTCGAAATCTTTAATCCCCAAACAATATATATAACCTATTTTTTAATAAAGATAATAAAAAAAATAAAAAATGTTTAAAATAATAATAATCGATGGATACATAGACGAACCAACATGCCTAGGGGTTCCACCATATATCAGTCCATACCCTAGATATATAACTGGCTCTATCCTAAAACAAGATAAAAACAACCGAATATATTACTATACAATCGATCAAATAAGACAAAAAAACGACCTTAGTTTTTTAACAAAAAACAATTTAATAATATTAATCGCAGGAACATTAGTCCCAGGAAGGTACCTTGCAGGTTATCCAATAAGTCCATATGAAATAAAAAAATTTTTAGAAAATATACTAGTAAAAAAAATATTAGTAGGTCCCGCAGCAAAACACGGTTTTGGAATGCAAGGTGGACAAAAAACATATAACCCCGCTTTACTAAAAGACATATTTGACCTAATAATTACAGGAGACCCAGAAATAGTAATAAAAAACTTCCTTGAAAACAACCTTAAAACAAAACATATAAACATATCTGAAAAAAGAAAAAACGCACACACAATAAAAGAATATGCAAACCTTGGAAGCCAAATCGTAAAACAACACCCATATTATCCAGATTATATTATAGCAGAAATAGAAACCTATAGAGGATGCCCAAGAACAATAACAGGAGGATGCAGCTTCTGTAGTGAACCCAGCAAAGGTTTACCAGATTTCAGACCAATAAATGATATCGTAGAAGAAATACAAAACCTATACAAACAAGGTTTAAGACATTTCAGACTAGGCAATCAACCATGTATTTTCTCATATCAAAGCATTGATGCAGGAAAAATAGAGTTTCCAAGACCAAACCCGGAAGCACTTGAAGAATTATTTTCTAAAATAAGAAAAGTTACACCAGAGCTAAAAACATTACACATAGATAATGCAAACCCCGGTGTCATTGCACGCTACCCAATAGAAGCAGAAGAAATCGCAAAAACAATAGTAAAATATCATACATCAGGTGATGTTGCAGCAATGGGTATAGAAAGCGCAGATCCTATTGTAATAAAACACAACAATCTAAAAGCAACACCTGAAGAATCATTAAAAGCAATAAAACTAATAAATAAAATAGGTTCAAAACGTGGAAACAATGGTATGCCAGAACTTCTACCAGGTCTTAATTTTGTTTTTGGATTAGAGGGTGAAACAAAAAACACATATTTTTTAAACTACGAATTTTTAAAACAGATTCTAGATGAAAACCTACTACTTAGAAGAATAAACCTCAGACAAGTAATACCTATACCTAACACAAAAATGTATAAAACAGGTAACAAACTTATAAATAAACATAAAAACCTATTTAAAAAATTTAAAAATCAAGTAAAAGAAAACATTGAAAGACCAATGCTTGAAAAAATACTACCACAAGCAACAATTGTAAAAAATGTATATACAGAAAAACACGATGGAAAACTAACATTTGCTAGACAACTAGGAAGTTACCCCTTATTAATAGGAATACCAGGGGTATACAATCTAAAACAATTCATGGATGTAAAAATAGTAGACTATGGATACAGAAGTATAACTGCAATTCCATATCCAATAGATATAAACATAGTACAACGAGAAACAATAGACGCAATACCCGGGATTGGAAAAAAACGTACAATTAGAATACTTGCAAATAGGCCTTTTAAAACAAAAGATGATTTTTTAAAGGTATTTGATGATCCTATTGTTGCAAAAGATGTCTTAGATTTTTTAAGTGTTAGCAATTAATTATTAAATGCCTTTTTTTATTACATCTTTCTATGAAAACAACTGATTTTTCTAAACTTGAAAAAAAAATAAACTATACTTTTAAAAATAAAGAGTTGCTAAAAACTGCTTTTACTCATAAAACATTTGCTTTTGAAGCAAAAACCCCTATTGAGTATAATGAGCGATTTGAGTTTCTTGGTGATAGTATTTTAGGTTTTCTTGTTTCAAAAGAACTTTACAAAAGTAACAAATATTTTTCTGAAGGGGAACTAACACGTCGTCGCGCTCAGTTAGTAAATAATTCCTTTCTTTATGAAAAAGCAAAAAAGATGAACCTGGGTAATTTTTTATATCTAGGAAGAGGTGAAAAGATGCAGGATGGTACAAAAAATCCTACAAATCTTGCAAATACACTAGAAGCATTAGTTGGTGCAGTTTATCTGGATTCTGATATTAAGACTGTTTGGAAGTTTATAAAACACAATATTTTTGATGAAATCGATTATTAGACTTTAATTTTTTTAATCCCTCATCATTGCTCTTTCCAGCAAAAATATAACCAATATAATATTTTTACAAAAGATTATTAAAGGACGAGCCCTATTTAAATAATAAACACGGGGCGTTTATATGAAGAAACATATTGTTGTTTTTATAACGATCATTTTAATGCTATCCTTATATACAACAAACGTATCAGCTCTGTATGTTCAAATAAAAACAAATACCACGACAGGGACTTTTGATAATACTGATCTTGATCCGTTAGACCCTGTGGTAAACGTTAACGTCATCATTAAAGAGATTCGATCCCTGGCAAAAAATTATCAAAGTCTAACATCCCGCTTCTGGAATCCTACAATTAGCAAAATTGATCCATTCAGTGATCCAGATTTTTATGTGAATGTCATCATTAATGGACAGGAATTTAAAAGCCCCATCTGGCATAATACAAAATATGTTTACAACCCAAATTGGTCAGCGACTAAGAACGTGCCCAAGGATAAAGAATTCGTCAACATCACCATTCAACTCGGGGATAATAACCCAATGGGGTTAGATCGACTCTGCGACATCAGTGGCAATAGCGAGGAACGGCCTAATAGTCATGATCTCCAGCTTCAATATAGTATCAAGACAGGGCATTGGACTGGCGACGATTATGTTGGTGTCTTTTTCTTTGGTGGCTCTGATCCAAGCGGATATGGACGGGCAAACGGCTGTGATGATGGAAGCATCTATCAAAATGACCGAGACTGCGAACTATGGTTTGATATCAACCAAACTGATTACGACGGCGACGGTATCCCTTACTGGACCGAGGTGAATATCTTTCATACTGATACAGTAGTGAACAATAAAAATGATGACCCAAATAATGATGGAATTCCGCTTTGGTGGGATTTCAAATGGGGTTTTACTCAAAGTTTTCATCATGGTGATCCTGATGATGATCATTTATTTGAGTATAACTGGACGTATAATCCGTTCACATCGTCCAACTATTCAGATCTTGATCCTGATAACGATGGACTTTCAAACCTTGAAGAATATTTAACATCGCAATGGGGGTCTGATCCCTTCCGCAAGGATCTCTTCATCGAAATGGATCAGATGGTGGAAGGGCTTAACGGAGAACCTGCTAGTATCTTTCCAAACGGGGCAAAGGAACTATTACGAACAGCCTATGATAAGCACAATATTGTTTATCATCTAGATG
>JALHTX010000338.1 GCA_022866015.1 Thermoplasmatota archaeon | reverse complement strand
TATGTCATCCTTGCATCGTCGATGTCTTAGCTCTTCATATAATTGTTTTCCACGATGTCTAAGGTTAACATGATCATCGGTAAGCCAGAGGAAAACGCCCCCATATGTTTCATTTAGATATTCGATTTCGTCTACAATACGTTTTGAGGATTTTGTTCTCCAAGTACTACCCCAGTGATTCCATTGTGTACAGAATGAACATTTGTATTCGCATCCTCGCGCTGTTTCAAGAATCATGTATCTAGTGTTTCTTCCAGCCATCATAGTGAAATGGTATTGTTTAAGATGCTTTTCTACAAGATGATAAGCAGGATAAGGAAGACTATCAAGATTTTTTATAAGGGGACGTGATGGTGTGTGTACAATAGTTTTTTTATTTCTATAGGAAATCCCTTGTACTTGGTCAAGTTTTCCTTTTTTATTTAATGTTTTTATAAGATCAACAAGAGTAAGTTCCCCTTCTCCTCGTACAATAATATCTATTTCAGGAAAATTTACAAGTGATTCTTCTGATGTAAATGAAAAATGTATACCACCGACAATGGTAATAATATTTTCATCTACTTTTTTTACTATCTCGCATGTTCTTGCACAATTATATGCATTACATGTAAATCCTGAAGTAAGAACAATTGATGGTTTTGATGATTCTATATATTTTTCAAGACCTTTCCAGTTCATACGTTCTGCTTGACAATCAAGGATGTCTATTTGTAGTTCGGGAAGTTCTCGTTCAACATATGCGGCAAGTATAAGCAATACCGAAGGTGGTGGAAGGTATTCACCCATGATAAACCAGTAGTTTCGTGGTGGTTCTACAAATAACAACTTTGAAATCATATGTTCATAGAAAGATATTAGGAATTACTTGAAATAAGTTATTACCTAGTAGATAAAATCCGAACAAATCAAACTTTCTTGATTTTTTTGATATTTTATCTTTGTATCTTGGATTTTCAAAGAAATATTTACTTGTTAAATCAATGATAGTAAGTTCTATAATTGTTAGAAATATAACTCTATTGAAAAATTCTTTTAATGCATTATTTGATATTTTAAATTCTTTTGATCAAATGCTTGTTTTATGATATTAATCTGTTTGCTACCTAATGTTTGTAAAGTTATTATTATTTTAACATAACCAACTGGCACAGATGTTGTGCCTCTATCATGAGAAATTGATTGAACATTTCCGCCTAGATTCGATAATATCGTAAGAATATCTCTAAGGATCTTTGGTTTATCATTTGCAATAATTGATATTTTAACTAAAAGATTATTTTTCATCATGCCTCGTTCAATAATCTGCGTTAGGAGTGATAAATTAATGTTGCCTCCACTTAATAATGCAACTATGTTTTTTCCGGGTAATGATACTTTTTTACTAAGAATTGCTGCAAGTGAAGTTGCTCCAGCTGGTTCAACAATTAGTTTTGTTCTCTGTAACATTAAATAAAGGGCATTAGAAATTTCTTCATCATTTACTGTAACAACTTCATCAACAAATTTTTTAGCTAAACTAAAAGTTAAATCACCTGGTGTTTTTACAGCTATTCCATCAGCAATTGTATCTGTACTTTTAAGAGGAATTAATTTTTTCTTTTCCAATGATTGTTTCATAGATTGTGCACCTTCAGCTTCGACACCAAAAACTTTTACTTTTGGTTTTAATGTTTTTAGGGCTAAAGCAATACCAGATATTAATCCTCCACCACCAATGGGAACAACAATTGCATCAATATTTTTTAAATCTTCAAATACTTCAATACCTATAGTTCCTTGTCCTGCGATTACATATTCATCATTAAAAGCATGGATAAGCATCATACTATTTTTTTTTGCATATTCTTTTGCAGCTAAATAAGCATCATCATATGTTTTACCTTCAAGAATAACTTTTGCCCCATATGATTTTGTAGCAATAATTTTTACTGGTGGAGTATAAATTGGCATAAAAACAGTGCTTTTAACATTTAATAAAGTAGATGCATATGCAACACCTTGAGCATGATTTCCAGCTGAGGCACAAACAACACCACATTTTTTTTCTTTTTCAGTTAAATTATATATTTTATTATATGCTCCTCTAATTTTGAAAGATCCTGTTGTTTGAAGATTTTCAAGTTTAAGATACACATTTTCTTTTGTTAACTTTGAGAAAGTTTTTGATTTTTCAAGAGGTGTATGTTTTATTATTGGTTTAATAATCTCATAAGCTTTTGATATATCTTTAATATCAAGCATGTAAAACACCTACATTAATAAATTTAAAAATTCTTTTGTTTTCTTTCCTTCATGTAAACTCATTTTTTTTGCATTTTCTGATGCTTCAACTATAATTGAGTCAAGTGCTTCTTCAAAGGTTTTTACACCAGATACTCTTCCTGCAATATCCCCAAGTTTATTTGCTGTATTCATATTTAGATACCCGCACATTACATATCCTTTTTTTGCCTGTAAAACAATAAGAGGTGCGTTATTTAGTTCAATAAAAGATCCTATCACTTGACCATTTTCTAATTTTATTTTTTTTATTTTCATAATTACTCACTTCTAAATCCATTTATTTTTAATATAAAGAACCAAACTATGTACCGATAGTCTCTATAAAAATATTATTTTTTTCAAAATATCAATAATTATCATATATTTAGATATATGTTTTGTAATCCTAATTCAGGAATTTTAATATATAGTGCGGGCTTTTAACTTTTGTGATATGTGTCCGCCTCGATCAAGTGATAATTTTAATCATGGTTGTTTAACATAAGAAAAACTTTATTTTTCACGGTATTTTGGTGTTAAAATTTATTGCTTTACACATTAATTATTTATTCTGCAAAACAAGCCATGTCATGGTTTATTGTGCAAAGCCTCCATACTATAATTAATTAAATATCTAATTTCATTATTATATTCAATACTTATGGTGTTAAAGAAAGAATTAACCTATTTTGATCTGACAAGCATTGTGGTCGGCTCAATAGTAGGAGCAGATATCTATATAGCATCTGCTTTAACAGCGGGATTGCTTGGTCCCGCAGCACTCCTTGTTTGTATAGTCGCTGGTATATGCGCAAGCATTATTGCGCTTGTTTTTGCATATTGTAGCTACTATGTCCCACGTGTAGGCGGTCCATTCGCTTTTGTTTCAGAGGCGTTTGATGATTTCTTTGGGTTTTTAACAGGTTGGAGCATATGGATAGCAGAACTGTTATCACTACCAGTATTTGCTATAGCTTTTACAAAATATCTACAATACTTTATAGCATTAAATTTTTACCAACAAATCCTCGTAAAAGGATTATTTCTTCTTATTTTAACGTATATCAATATTAGAAGTGTAAAAGCTGCAGGAAAAGTAAATGACGTCTTAACAATTATTAAACTCGTCCCGCTTATTATGCTCGTTATCATAGGTTTTGGTTTTTTTGCTTTCCATCCAGAAACCCTAGCATCAAACTATAGTCCTTTTGCTCCAGAAGGATTTGGTAATTTTGGAGTTGCACTGGTATTAATTTTTTGGGCTTATGTAGGTTTTGAGATGGGGACATTACCTGCAAGTGAAGTGAAAAATCCACGAAAAACCATACCGAAAGCAATTATATCTGGTATGATCATAGTGATATTATTCTATTTACTAACAAACTTTGTTGTTTATGGTGTTATAAATTGGACTGATCTGGCTAACTCTTCAACACCTCTTGTTTTAGCGGGAGGAATATTGCTGGGAACGATAGGAGCAATAATAATGGCAATAGGCGCACTTGTATCAGTTTCAGGCTCAGATGAATCAGGAACTCTCGGGATAGCAAGACTTTCGTACGCAATGTCAATAGATGGTTTATTTCCAAAGATTTTTTCAAAAGAACATCCTAAATACAAGACACCATATATGGCTCTTATTATACAAGGAATTATTGCTTTTATTCTCTGTATTTATTCTGGACTTTCTGATCTAATTTCATTTGCTGTTTTTAATCTCGCATTTGCATTTATATTAACATGTCTTTCGTTACTTGTTTTTGTTAGGAAAAAACAGACAAAAAAATTACATGGTCAAAGAATACTTCCGCTGTTAGGAATTGTTATCTGTCTTTATCTGATTAGTATGTATTTTCTTGGTTCTACTCCGTTGTTTATTAAATTCATTGGTATCTTTGTCATAGCACTTGGGATTCCTATTTATGTGTTCTTCTCGCCAAAAACAGATATTCATCATCTCAAAAATTTTTTCCTTTCAGAAAAAGAAATTCTATTTAGACAGTTTCAACGTAAAGATAGATTTTTGGCTCATTTTTTAGATCATCTTTATCGGTTTTATAAAAAAATGAAATAAGATTTTTTAATATATTTCATAAATCAATTTTTAATATGTTCGTTCTAGTAAAATAGATAAATAGTATTGGAACACAATTTTTTCTTAAAAATATATTTGTACTTCTCATAGTAACTAAACTATTTAAAGTTCTTCTAATTTAAGATACAAGTATAAATCATTTAATAGGAAAATAAATATGGAAAAAATTCTAAAAATTCTTGGATGGCAGATCTATCATCAAGAAAAACTTATTTATCAAGCTAATGCAGGTACGCCAAATATAAGGTTGAAATTCTTTCATTATCCACAGTATCGCCAGACTGTACAGATCGATAAATTTCCTGAATACTGTAAATTAAAGATAAAAGGAAATAATTCTTTCTTCATCTTTCAACATCAAATTGGAACAAAAGGTATACTCTCATTTGATAGGATTGTTACCGTATTTCCCACTCCTTCGTTTGTTAATCTAAATGATGATTGGGGTAAAATATCGGACTTCTCTAGATTTCTTCAGCTGAAATATAAACAGAGCTCAAGTTATTGGCCGGTTCAGTCTGCAGTAATCAAAGATATTTCTCAGGAGGGCTGGTATGGAATAGACGATCTTTCTAGTTGGGTACAATCAGCTAGTCG
>JALHTX010000337.1 GCA_022866015.1 Thermoplasmatota archaeon | reverse complement strand
ATAGCTGTTGCTGCAGCGCCTCCGCCAGCTGTCATTTTTCCATCTTCAATTGCGACTGATACAACGCTTAATGCATCATGTAGGGCGCGTTCTAATTCATCTATAACATGTTCGGTTGTACCACGGATGAGTATGCTTACTGCTTTTGGATTTTTGCATTCTGTTACAAATGTCATTTTGTCATCGCCGATTTTTTTCTCTTCTACAAGACCTGCATAACCAAGGTCTTTACTTGTAAGGCTGTCTAGGTTTCCTATAATATTTGCACCAGTTGCTTTTGCAAGTTTTTCCATATCTGATTTTTTTGCACGGCGAACTGAGTATATCCCATCTTTTGCAAGATAGTGTTGTGCAATGTCATCTATTCCTTTTTGGCATATTAAAACATTTGCTCCACTCTTTTTGACTTTCTCAGCCATTTTTCTAATCATGCCTTCTTCTTCATCTAGGAATGCTTGTAGTTGAGTTGGATCATTTATTTGAATTCTTGCATCTACTTCAGTTTTTTTAACTTCAAGTGCTACATCTACAAGAGCGATTTTTGCGTTTTTTACTTGTTTTGGCATTCCTTCATGTACTCGTTCTTTATCTAGAATTATTCCAGATATTACATCTGTATTTGAAATTCCGCCGCCTTGTTTCTTTTCGATTTGTATATTGTCAAGGTCTACAACAGTTTTATTATCTATTTTTTCGGCAATACTTAATACTGCATCAACGACTATATCTGCAAGGTGTTCTTTTTCTGAGCTTGCACCTTTACTCGCCATTGATGTCATTGCTATGCTTTTTAATGTTTTTTTATCATTTGGTTTTATGTCTATTGCGAGTTTATTAAGTGTTTCAATTGCTTTTTGAGCAGCAAGTTTGTATCCACCTGTTATTATAGTTGGGTGAATGTTTTGGTCAAGTAGGTCTCCTGCATATTTTAGGAGTTCTCCTGTGAGAATTACTGCGCTTGTTGTTCCATCGCCACATTCTTCATCTTGGCTTTTTGCTACTTCTACTATCATTTTTGCTGCTGGGTGTTCTACATCTATTTCTTTTAGAATAGTTGCACCGTCGTTTGTTACGACTACGTCACCCATTGAGTCAACTAGCATTTTGTCCATTCCTTTTGGGCCTAATGTTGATTTTACTGCGTCTGATATTGTGCGTGCTGCCATTATATTGTTACTTTGTGCACCACGGCCTTTTTCTCTTCTTGTTCCTTCTTTTAATATTATTATTGGTTGTTGTCCTGTCATCATAACGTTTTTCGCCTCCTTTTAAAATTTACCTTAAAAGTAAACTCGGTATATAAACACTTCTATATAAATATTGTGTTTTTTACTTCGAGAACAGAGTTAGATAAGAGGTTTTCTCCTAAGCCATTCTAGATCGCTAATGTAAAGCTCACGAATGTCTTTTAATCCAAACTTAAGCATAGCTAGACGCTCAAGCCCTAACCCCCATGCGAGAACAGGGTTTTTAACACCAATAGGCTCAGTAACTTCGGGTCTAAAAATACCACTTCCACCAAGTTCCATCCATTTGTTATTATAAAAGACATCTACTTCCATACTAGGCTCAGTATAAGGAAAGTAACCTGGTCTGCAACGAATCTTTTCAAAACCCATGCGCTTGTAAAACTCTTTTAAAATACCTATAAGCTGTTTAAAATTAGCACCGTCCTCATGAATAATACCTTCAATCTGATGAAACTCAGGTAGATGCGTTGAATCAATGTTTTCTTTT
>JALHTX010000336.1 GCA_022866015.1 Thermoplasmatota archaeon | reverse complement strand
TCAATGCTTGGAGGTAATAACCAAGATTGTTTTTTAAAAGAATGAAGGTAAACCATAATTATCCCACCTCTATAAAACTTATAACATCCTGAAGGGCATTAAACCATATAAAGTAGATGAATTATCGGACAGCCTGTAAAGTCCGGGGATTTCTTGCTTACAAAGTGTTAAAAAAAACGTGTATTGTTACACGTTTTTAAGATCGCGTTAATCACAACAAAATTATATTTTTTATTTTGATTGATTTAATTTTTTTCTTTCTCGATATCTTCTTACTCGTTCTCTTGTAATTTGTCTTTTATATTCTATTGGTTTTTTATCAGTTCTAACTTTACGCATTTTATATTTTTTAATCATATTTATTTTATCAATTTTGAATGTATTCATGCAGTTTGGACAAAAGCCTATAAGATTTTTATCAGTCATATTATGATCTATTTTTTCTTTTGAATACCAGTATGCAAAGCATTTTGTACATAGATATTCGTGTTTGTATGATTTATGTACGTTACTCATGAGCTTGTAACGCCTTTATTTTATTTATTCATTTCGTTCTTGAAGGATTCTTGCGTAACTAGGTTTCTCCTATGTTTTTAATAATTTTATTTTTTGTAATACTATTTTTTTAAATTCTGACGTTTTAAGGAGATTTTTTAATGTAGTTTATATATTTATCTACGATTTTGATTTACAAATTTAAAATATTTCTCTATAAAATATGGATATCTACCTCTTATTCCCTTTGTTCTTTGACTATTTAAAAATCTTTTAACCTTGTTGGAATTTAATATTAATCCCTTTGTTATATTCTTATCTTGTTTTACATTATTTTCATTAAATCTCTCTTTCACCATACAATCAAAAAGGTTATCAACAGATATAATACAAGAGTTTCGTTAAAACTAGATTTATCAATATATTTATTTCACAAAAAGATTCAAATTTTTGTAATTTAATAGGTAAGTGCTATTTTTCTTTTTTCAAAAATAATGATTTTATATGCGCATCAAAGGCAGGCATAGTTTCCATTGTATCCATGCCAATATTAAATTTATGCTTAATGTAAAGAGCTAATTCTTCATCAGGTTTTAATTCTCTTTTTTTTCCTGAAAATATCCTACTCATCTCTTCATTAAAATCTATTATTTCATCTCCCATATATTAGTATATAAAATTATTGTTATATAAAGCTTTTCTATCGTATTTAAATATAGCTTTTTCCCAAAATCATTCTATATTTATAAAAATAAAAAAGATAAAAAGAGTTAGAGCTTGGTTTTTTTAGTTATATTATAAGTTTAGTATTTTTTCAAGTATGGGAAACCGATAGATTAGATATTCATAGATGTTAAGGAATGTAAATGCCTTGCTTTTAGATACTGTTATGGATACTGGTATTACTTCCTTATCAATTGGGTTATCCTTGTTTATTATCGTCACGTTCCCTGTGAACTTTATAGTTTTATCAAGATAATATGCCAAGGGCATGCTTTTTGCTTTGGGTGCCAACATTGTTACCTGGACTGTTATTTCTCCTGCTTCTGGTGTTAGATCTGATCCATCAGATGGTATAAATGTCCAAGTTCCCCAATCTGGATAACTGTCTACCTCCCAATTTAGTTTTGTTCCTTGTCCACCATTGTTTCTAACAGTGAACGTATCATTGACTGCAGTTCCTTGTTTTACATCATTCCAGCTTAAGGTTCCCTCGCATTCCAGGTCTGTTGAAAATACATTCATGCTTTTAAGCATACTGAAATCACCCCATCCATATTCTGTATTATGTCCTTTTACACGGTAATAATAGATTCCCTCAGGGTTATCATTTATATTAAAAAATGTAGATGTTATTGAATTTGAAAGAGTAGTAACTGTTCCAAAATCAGGTATTGGATAAATATCATAGATATAGAATCCTTCATACTGAGTAGCTGAATCTGCGGTATATCTAAACCGTATATAAACAGATTCGTTGACCCAATCTTCAAGGGAATACTCATTATAAATCCAGCCATTTGAGGAATCTGTGAAAGTGTCAAGTAGACTAAAAGATCTTTTGTCTGTACTTACTTCAACAAATCCCATATCGTATTTATTCTCAGTATTATACCAGCACCAAAAACTAAGGTTCATCCCAGATTTTATAGGTATAGGGTACTTTGTTGTCATAGCTGATACATCATCATTTGAATACCTTGATTTAAAACTATGTGAAGATGAATATGAACGGGTAGTGGAAAGTGAGAAACCCTCTAAATCCCAAAGAAATGAACCGTTTTCAGCATCATCGTTATTAATCGTAAGATTAATAAGTTCATCCAGCTGATAATAATCTGGTTGCGCAGATGGGTTCTGTTGAGTCCATGAAACTGTATAATCACTATCAGAGTCAGTAGACATATCTGTTATTATTGGTGGAATAACTCTAGGTATAACATTATTAATGTTTCCTGCTTCTTGTAATAAATAAAAACCGCCATCATAGTTTTCTTTGCAAATCTGATCTAGATAACCTTCAGATGGATAAAAAGATGTACAGGCTTCAATGGTATAAGAAAATCTAGGTCGTCCCTGTACATAATGAGCATAACCATACGCCCAATCATCTGTATCACCTGTTGTAGGATAGCTCGTAGCACTTTGTTCTGGTGTATATGTACCTGTTCCATCCTGCTTAGTAATTAAAGAGGCTATATTTGTTCCAACTTGACTAAGATATGTATTATCAGGAGTAGTTTTGGATATACTATAACTCCAAGGCCATAAAACAAATTCAGAGTATGTATGCCAAGATATCGAGACGCAAATATCATGTTGTATAAAAAAATTTTTAATTGCTTTTGTACTATTTTCAGATTCTGACCATGGTCCACAAAATGTGTCATCACTAGGGTTATGTGAAGCAGAATCTTCAAAAATTGATCCCCATGACCCCCATATATCACCGTTTGATGAACCACAATAGTTACGATTTAGATCCACACCATATGTACCCGATTCTGGGAAATATCTTCTGTTTTTCCGCCACATATTATGACCTTGATCATGACTATATACATATCCATCAGGGTTTTCACATGGAACTATCCATAATCTTCTACTATTTATTACAGCTGTTATGTCTGGATCAATGTTGTAATTATCTGTTAAATTATTTGCGATATACAAACATATCTCAATAGTTGGCCATTCACGGGCATGATGAAGACCCATATAAAAAACACCAGGTTCACCTTCATCAATACCTGGATTATCAGTTATTTCTAAACACCAGATATCTCTACCCTCATAAGATTTTCCAATTGAATAAAGACTAGCAATATTTGAATGCTCAGTTGCTATAGTTTGCAGTATTTGTTCCATTTGAGCAAAAGTATGATATTCTCCTCTAAAATTGTCACAGAGTTCATCAATATCGTCTATTCTAATTATGTATTCAACTGAATTTTCAGATAGTTTTACTAAGTCGTTTTCATTGATTAAAATATCAATCCATTCATCTAGTACATATTGAATAAGTTCATAGTTATTATAATTTAAAAAATCAAAATTATATTCAGAATAAGGAATTCTCACTAGCATTAATCTATCCTGATCTTCTTTATTTAATACATTAATCTCTATTGTTTTTAAGGATTTTTTTGTAAAAATTGTAGCTGTAACCGAATAATTAATACTGATCATTAGCAAACAAATAACAATTCCTATAATCTTTTTTTTCATCATAATATCATCTCTAAAATTTACATTAAAACTTTTATTATTCCTATTTGATATTATTGGAATATTTTAATGTTTTTTTACCTCCGCCGTTTCAATTATATACAGTTTTGATAATTAAATCGAAATAAATATTATTTTTAATATGTGATTAATATAAATCTTAATATGTTAATATAAATTTTGTTTATTTAAAACTTATTATTATATTCTCAATCTTAGGAATATCTAAAAAAATTCTATTTTATAATCTCAAATTACTATAAAAATGAAGTTGTTGAAAGTTTTATAAAAAAAAGAAAACATACTTGAATATTTTAGGAATTTTATTACTTTGAAGACACATGATTATTTGTTGTAAATTCTTTATTTCAATATAAACAATCGGATTTCCACAGGTTTTAAAACAGTATTTTTTTCAAAAAATTTTAATTGGTAATAATAGATTAAGTTATGGTAATATATTATAAATCGGAGAAAAATAAGTATGGAAGCAATAATTCTTGCAGGTGGCTTTGGAACCAGACTTAGACCCTTAACTTATACTCGAGCAAAATCATTATTACCAATTCTAAATAAACCTATGATTATTCATCTTATAGACTCATTGCCCTCTGAAATAGACAAAGTAATACTTGCAGTAAATTATCGCAAAGACCAAATTGAAGAATATTTCAGCAAACACGATTGTGGTAAAGAAATAATTATAAACGATGAAAAAACGCCTCTTGGGACAGGTGGTGCTACAAAATATGCAGAAAAACATATAACTGGAAGATTTCTAGTATTAAATAGCGATATTATCTGTAGTTTAAACCTTGATAAGATGATAAATTTTCATAAGAAAAATAATTCTGCTGCAACGATTTCTCTTTGGCCTGTAAAAAATGTTTCAGAGTTTGGTGTCGTAGATGTACAAAAAGACGGTAAAATAATTAGTTTTGTTGAAAAACCCAAACCAGAGGATGCCCCTTCTAATCTAATAAATGCAGGTGCTTATTGTTTAGAACCATTAGTTTTAGATTACATTAAAAAAGGTAGACTTGTATCAATGGAAAAAGAAATATTTCCCCGGATAATAAATGATACAGATAGGTTTTATGGTTTTAAATTTCAAGGATATTGGATGGATATCGGCCGAATAAGTAGTTTTTTAGAAGTAAATAGGTTTCTTTTAGATTTAAAAAAACTTGATTTTTGTAAAGGAGTTAACTGTATAGTTAATGGTGTTTTAAAAAAATCAACAATTGGAGACAATGTATTTATCGGCAGTAACTCTGATATTAAAGAAACAATTGTTTTTAATAACGTAAAAATAGGTTATAATGTAATTTTATCAAATTGTGTAATAGGTGAAAATTCTGAAATAAATAATGGTTGTAAATTAGAATACATAGTGGTTGGTGACAACGAAAAAATAAAAGAAAAAACTACTTTAGAAAATACTATAATTTGGACTCAACCAAAACCCAAAGATTATCCAGATAAACAAATAGGAAACGCTGTTATAAACTAAATACAGATTTTTTATCGAAAACCATTTTTATTGGTTTATTCATTTACGCTTTTATTATTCTAAATGATTTTGGTGGTAGACAATGGGTAAACTATTTGGAACAAATGGAATCAGAGGCGTAGTAAATAAGGACATGAACTGTGATCTAGTACTAGGTATTGGTAAAGCATGGGGAACTCTTATAAAAAGAAAAATTCCAAAACCAAAAGTTGCAATTGGAACAGATGCAAGACTTTCAAATGATATGCTTAAAAACGCGATATCTGCAGGATTACTTGCAACCGGATGTGATGTTATTGATGTAGGAGTTGTTCCAACACCAACTCTACAATATACTGTTCGTGAAAAAGGATTTGATTCAGGAGTAATTATTACTGCATCCCATAATCCACCACATTTTAATGGTATAAAAGGTGTTGCAGCAGATGGTACAGAATTTACAAAAGAAGTAGAAGATGAAATTGAAAAAATATATTTTGAAAAAAAATTTGTGCTTTCTGATTGGAAAAATGTTGGGAAAGTAAGTTTTTGGAATGGTTCAATTGATCTGTATATTGAAGGTATATTAAAAGCTGTAGATGTAAATAAAATAAAAAATAAAAAATTCCATGTTGTACTAGATTGTGGAAACGGCGCAGGAAGCCTTGTTGCACCTAAATTACTAGAGAAACTTGGCTGCAAGACAACCTATCTTTTTTGTGAACCAGATGGAACTTTTCCAGGTCATAATTCAGAACCATTACCAGAAAATTTAACTGTTTTAATTAAAAAAGTTCCAGAAGTAAATGCAGATATTGGTGTTGTACAAGATGGTGATGCAGACAGGGCTATATTTATCGATGAAAAAGGAACCTATATATGGGGTGATAAAACTCTAGCCCTAGGCGCAAAATATGCAACAAAAGAAAATGGAGGGGTTGCAGTTACACCTGTTACAACATCTAGTTGTTTTGATGATGTTGTACTTAAAAACAAGGGAAAAATTATACATACAGCAGTAGGTTCACCAATTGTTGCACGAGTTATGATAAAAGAAAAAGCAGTTTTTGGCGGAGAAGAAAACGGGGGGTTAATATTTCCTGAGATGCAATATTGTCGCGATTCTGCGATGAGTATCGCAAAAATACTTGAGATAATGGCAAAAGAAAACAAAAAACTCTCAGAACTTATCGATGAAATACCAAAATATGAGGTGTATAAAATAAAAATGTCATGTCCTGATGATAAAAAAGAAACAGTTATGAAAACACTTGCAAAACAAACTAAAAAAGATAAAAATGTTAAGCAAGTCGATGAAACAGATGGTGTAAAACTATATTTAAAAGATGGATGGGTACTTTTGAGACCATCAGGTACAGAACCAATTTTTAGAGTATACGCTGAATCTAAAGATAAAACAAAAGCAGAAGAAATTGCTTTAACTTATAAAAAAATAACAGAGGATCTAATTAAAAAAATCTAAATTGGAATAGTAAAAAAACCTTCTTAGTAAAAGTACAAGCAAAAGACGAACTTGGTAAAGTAAGCGAATAATCAGACCCACTTATTGTCATTATGCTAAAGATATTCACCTACAACCCAATTATACAACTTATTATGAAGATGTTGGAGCATTTTCCTTTATTTGAAAAAATACTAAACCAATACTACTATAACTAAAAAAAACCATAACTGAAACTAGCAATGTAAAAGGTATATAAATAACGGTTTAGAGGTTCTATATATACATTATTTTAGTGGAACTTATTTTATAGTGTCATTATGACAAATTTTATAGTGTCATTATCACAAAAAATTTTAAAGTCGTTTTAATGTCAACATTTTTTGTTGATTAAGACGTTATTTAATGTTGATTAAGACGGTATTTAATCTTGATTTATGAGATTATTTAATGTTATGTTGATGGCATCACTTTAAGTGATGCCATCAAAGGACATTAACATTAATCTATGATTATGCTGACGGCATTATTCTATTTTAATGTTAAGGAGAAAAATCTATAATTGATTTTAATGCTTTTTAATGTTATTTAATGCTATTTAATGTTGTTTGACATTGAATAGATGTCAATGAACATAGAAAAAACCAATTAAAAAATAGGTTTCTCCTTATAGCATTTTTTACTAAAAAACCTAATTTTACAAAAACTTTTAAGTTCAACGAATTTTGTTTTTTATAAAAAAAAGTAATCTATTTCACCCTAGGCTGTTGAAAAATTAATTGAGCCCCCCTACGATTCATTTGTTTTAGATGCACAAATGAAAAACAATAGGAGGGCAAGCCTCAGAAAGATAATTTCAAGTATAGATTTTTCGGAAACAGAAACGATACTGAAAACCTGC
>JALHTX010000036.1 GCA_022866015.1 Thermoplasmatota archaeon | reverse complement strand
ATCAAGATTATGTCGAGTATATAATGTTGATGTATACGATTCAGGTACTTCGACATTTGTTGCAGTTATATTTAAACCATCAATTTTATTTCCGAATATATCTGTAACGTAAATAACGATATCAATGGATCTTGTTGCTAAAGCTTCATGCCATACTACTGCCTCACCTCTATTAAGCAAAAAATCTATATATGACGAATATGCCGCCTTAGTCATTGTAAATGCTACACCAGCGCAAACGGGAATTCCCGCTGTTCCAAGAGCAGCCCAGAACATCGCAGCTTTCAGATCCTTATTCATATTTTGATATAGAGTACCATAACCCTCCCCTGTAGCCCAGAACCACCATTCCTCATAATTATTGAAATTATAAGGCCAATTTAATTGTATTAATGTTTGATCCATTCCTTCGACATAACTTTTCCATATAGTCCAGTAATCGTCGAATGGATCTGATTCAATAGCGCTATTTGAAAAATCTTCTGGGCTATCTTTTATTGAACTGTCTTGTTGAATCAGAGTGAATAATGAATCTAAAATTTTACTACATTCAGAAATAGAATATGGGTTCTGTAATTGAATTGAATTAAAATATTCCTCAGAGATGGAATAAAATTTTGAAAATGATTCTTTCCATTCTTCTCCATATTTTTGTTCCATTTTATTCAGAAAAATATTGAATTTTAACCAATAAATTATGTTAGTGCTCATTGTTCTTTCTTTAAAATTTGATATCGACGATTCGTAATCATAATCATTTTCATTTAAATTTTTTATTTCTTCAGAGCTGTTTGCTACCGGCATCATTATTGTAGTAGAGCATAAAAGAAATACTACAATAATACTTTTTAAAATATTTTTTCTTTTATCTTCTAACTCTTTAAACATGCTATTTTCCTCCTTTTACCCCCTTAATAAAGCAAAATAATAATATAATTTTTATATATAAAATTTTCCATTTTTAAAATATTTAAAAAATTGCTAAAATAATGTTAGTCATTTCAATAGTTGAGGTTAGAAGTTTATTACAAAAATATTTATTTATAATACTAACAAATTCATAATCGCCATGATGAAACCATTTAGGTCTAAAAAATTTACAATATGTGGAAAAGGAAGGGTGGAAAAAAATGCCGGATTAACATTGCTATATCTGAAGGGATCTCATTATGAAATGGGATATCAGCACGGCACTTTATTAAAGACAGAATGTAAACAAAATTTACGAGCAACGATGGATTTAGCTAGAAAACAAAAGGTAGACTTTACTATTTTACAAAATACCTGGAAAACAATGAAAGAATATGTTCCAAATAATTACTTGAAAGAAATGGAGGGATTAAGTGATGCATTAGAAATGTCAATTGATGATATTGGATTGATTTGGATAATTGGTGAATATTTATATAATTCTTGTTGTGGAGTTTCTATCTGGGGGAATGCGACAAAAAATAAAAAGTTATATCATTGGAGAAGTTATGATGTTTCATATTCTGCAAAAGATCCTATTACGACAAAGAACATTCAAGACAACTCAATTCTTATAATTGCACAACCTGAGAAAGGATATGCATTTATGTATCCAACAATGGCAGGATTTGTATGTCATGGAGGTATCAATGAGAAGGGATTAGCAATAAGTTATACTTGGTCTTGGAATAACGATGGAACATTAAACGGGATACCAGTTGTTTTAAGACTAAATAGAGCGTTAGCCTATTCTTCTTCAGCTCAGGAAGCAATAACATTGTTGAATAAAGATAAGACAAGTGGTTTTAATTTCTTAATCTCAGATGGTAATACACCCGTTGGCTATATCCTTGAACAAACAGCACATCTTTCAATAATAAATGAATGGAATTCCCCAAATGAATTTAATTATCCCTTTTGGAGTATTAAAAATTGTGTAAGACGAACAAATTTTTTTATTAATCCTGAAACCGCAAAAACACAAAGAAGCAAATATGAACCAAATGGTATTATAAATTTTATAAATATGTTTACAAGACAACAATATCTTGGTGATGTTCTTCCTATTTACATATCTTGGAATCACTATAAAACATTAAGCAAAGAAATTGAGAAAAAATTTGGTGAAGTAAATTTAGAAAATTCAATGCTAATGCTTAGAGATATATATCAGGGGAATACTAATATTTTTTTAGCTTTTAGTCAAAAAATATCAAAAAAAAGATACAAACCAATGTATCAATGGGTTGCATGTCCAGAAACGGGGGATATGCTTTTATCATTTTCTGATTCTAAACACAGTGCTGAGTGGAATAAAATTCATCATTATAATTTATTTGATTTGCTTAAGTTTAAAAATGAATAAGAATAATGCACTAAAAATTTTTTTTATAATAAATTATAAAAAAAGGAGTAATTATTATAAATATTTAAAAAAGATTTATTAGATATAAATAATTATGTAAAACCGAGAAATTTGGAATTGTTGCTATAAAAAAATTCAAGAAATTTATAAAACAACTACTAGTTAAAGATTTTCAAGAGTATATTCAAAATATTTATTAATTCAATAATACAATTCATGTTAAACAAAATAAAAAGGAGGCTAAATAAATTAAAATTACTTTTTTTGGGCAAAATGAATTAAAGAATTCAAAATTGATAAATAAATTAGATAAAAATACTTTATCATTTTATAAACAACCATTGACTATAAAAAACGCTAAAAATGCAAAAAATTCTGATATAATTTCTGTATATTATAATTCTGTGATAGATAAAAAAATGATTGAGCATTTCTCCAACTTGAAATTAATAGTTGACGGATGCACAGGAACAGACAACATTGACCTAAAAACATGTAAAAAGAAAAACATTATAGTATCAAATGTACCAGAATATTGTTCATATAGTGTCGCTGAATATACATTTGCACTTCTTCTTGCATTAACTAAAAATATTCACACAGCTTATTTGAGAACAATCCAAGGTGATTTTTCAATTTCTGGATTGAAGGGCCTCGAATTACGAAAAAAAAAATTAGGTGTAATCGGAGCGGGAAGGATAGGTTCCAATGTCATAAGAATTGCAAATAGTTTTAATATGGATGTCATTGTATCAGATATAGTAAAAAATGAAAACTTATCAAATTTTTTAGGTTTTGATTATGTTTCGCTGAACCAATTATTAAAAAATTCCGATATTATTACATTGCATCTTCCTTTAAATGATAGTACCTATCATTTATTGAATAAAGAAAATATGAAACTTATAAAAAGAAAACCTATCTTAATAAATACTTCTAGGATGAATATTATTGATTCTAATGCGTTGATAGGGGCGTTAAAAAAAGGATTACTTTCTGGAGCAGCACTCGATAACTTCCAAGGAATAAATAATGAAATGACCAAAAAATATAACCTCATAATTACACCCCATATTGGCTATTATACAAAAGAATCTATTGAAAGATTGCATACACTTATGATAAAAAATATATCATCATTTTTATCAGGTAGTCCTATTAATATTATTTAAAATTTATAATTTATTTAATTTTATTATGGGAGTTTGTTAAATCGAATAGGTTTGCATAATGGGTTGATGCTTCTAAACCTGTTTTATCTTTTGTTGCAAAACACACTATCATTTCGCCTGTTTTAGGTGTTGCTACCCACTGATGTATTGGTTCTTTCCTGTGAAGTCGTTCTCTCATATACCTGAAAATGATATCTGTTTTTCCATTATAGACATCTCTCAATAGTGTAATGCTATTATTTAAATCAAGATTTCCCCATAATTGATCTATTTCTTCGCTTAGCGCCTTATAATGTGTCCATTCGGCAAAGAACGAATCTTTTTTCAATAAAAAATTTACTATATCGGATAGACTCTTAGAATTATAGTTTTCCCTTTGCAAAGCTGCACATTCAGGTGAAACATAGCAATTAGTTCTCCTTAAAACATAAGAAATTTTCCAAAAAGGAGAGTTATCTTCATAAGATTCATCCCATGTACAAATATGGGAGCAATTTGCTGTTTGCTCGAGTATTAACCCTTTTGGAACTTTTCCGTCAGAAATAAATAAATTCCAGCCACAAGTTCTATTTGAATTTAAGATCTGTAGGGCAGACTCTATATTATCAACTGAATCTAGCACCATTCCCATTCGTATACTAGCAGGAATTCCATACAATGTTGTATCTTGGGTTAAACATGTTGCTTCACTTACTCCTATAGCTTTTTCATTAATACCGCCAATGCTTCCAATATTTCCTGCTAACATTGGAGACATTGAAGAATATCCAAAATCAGGTTTTCTTACAATTAATACTTGGTTTTCTTGTAGATACCTTCCAGTTATCTCATCTTGCATATAGACACTGAAATCTCCGCTTCTGAAATGAATTAAATTACCATCTTTGGTGGCATTATCCCAAGCTAAAGCGCCACATCATAAGGCAAGGTTGGTTGCATCATGCATTATGTTCAATACGCCAATCTCATCAATACTTAATCCTGATCCATTTGCTATACCTTTTATTTCAATAAAATATTGTACTGGAATTTCTCCTTTCATAATTTCCCATATTTGAAGTAAATCATCATAAACAATATCATAAAACTTAAAGAAATTTAGGAGTATCCGAAGATTCTGTTTAATTTCTTCTTTTAGTAAAAAACCATGTTGATATCCCATTTCATAAGAAGATCCACTGATATGAAGAATTTTTATTCCTTCTCTTTCTTCAATCCATCCTCCATTTAATGGATTAATAGAGTCTGTATCCACTATTTCTATCAAGGAGATAGATGGTAAAAAGATTAATAGCAAAATAAGGCTGCTTATTATTTTATTTTTCATTTTTATTCCTCCTCCGTTTGGAATTTATTATCCAAATTAGATTTTATTAAAAATTAAAACGGATATATAAATATAAAATTTTTGGATATATCAGCCTTAACAAATATTTTTTTTTTAATCCAATTTAAATATTGATTTTAAGAATGCATAATGTTCATTTAAAATCAGGATTATTAGTGTAGTATATAATCAGATATATTGTTATTTTGCTCTTTTGTTTTTGAATATATATAATATTGCTCTTTTAATTCCTTTTCTATTGATAAAGAATTAATCATAAATTTCATTGGAATTTTTATGTATTTAGCATTCTTCATGTTGATATATTTCTTTGTCTGTCTGAATAAAAAAGAGGGTTGAAAATAAAATTTTCTGTATGCTTTTCCACATAATCCAATGACTTTATCTGATGAATTATTTCCTGGATTATCAGTAGAATTTGCAATAACGACATGAACCTCTTTTCTTATTAATCCTTTTTGCACAGCCTGCTGCCAAAAATAAGATCCTTTATGGTACATAAAAGGACTGAAATCCACGAGATCAAGTGGAAGTGAACAAGCAAATGCTATTGTTTTCCTAATTTGTGGTTCTGTTTCTATTGGGGCGCCTAAGATAAAGTTACCTTTAGTAATAAACCCGAATTCTTTTGCGAGGTCAACTGCTTTTTTAATTTGTTTGATAGTTATACCTTTTCTATAATAATTCAGGATGGTTTGATTTCCTGATTCTATACCATAACTAAGATATTTGACTCCTGCTTTTTTCATTTTTTCATATAAGTTTTTATTAGCACTATCAACTCTTGCTCCTTGTATATAGAAATGTAAATCTATTTTTTGTTCAATGATACAATCCATGATTTTTTCTGCTTTTTTGGTATTTACCAAGAAAGTGTCATCAACGATCATCACTGATTTGTACTTTTTTTCTATTTCCTGGAGTTCATCTATAATATTTGGAATTGATCTTGAACGAAAAGTGTATTTTTTTAGTACATTTGAATATCGGGCACAAAAACGACAGTGATATGGGCAACCTCTAGTCGTTAACATAGAGGTGAAAGTGTTTTCTAAGATAAGTGAACGGTATTCATACTTTTCGACTAAGTGTCGAGATGGTATGGGTAATTGGTCTAAATCAGTAATGATTTTGTATGGTTTTGCTTTTCTGATTTTTTCTTTTTCTCTGTAATAAATCCCTTTGATATCATGGATTTTTTTCTTGCCTTTGAGGTAATCAGCTATTTCAATAATTGTTTTTTCCCCTTCTCCGATAACTGCTATATCTGCATTGGAAATTTGCTTTAGAGCTTGTTCTTTGAAAAAAATACAATGTGGACCACCAATGATAACTGGAATACTTGAATCAATTTTTTTTATTTGATTTATGAGTTGATTAACTTCTTCTATATATGATGTAAAAACAGTTATACCAATTGCATCACTATCACTAATTATTCGTGTTAATTTGTTCTCATCCAAATATTCCATACCTATATCAATTACATTCACGATATGATTATTTTGTTCTAAACTAGCAGCAATGTATAACAATCCAAGAGGCGGAAATTTTGAAATTTTTCCTTTTTTCGAATATGGCATACTTGCTACTTCAAATAATGTGAATTTCATAATTATTATTCTTCTGTATAAAAGAAGTTGACTAATATTAAATATTTTCTACAGATTTTTCACTAATTATATTATTAACAACCTTAATAAGGTGTGTTTCTTTTATAAAAATTGTAAAGAAATTTAAAAAAATCTAGTTTAAATATAAAAAGCCGGAAGGAATCAGTTTTATGGATATTTTATTAATTTTTCCACGAATTGAACATGGAATTACCTCATATAAAGATAAAAACTCCTGGCGTTCCATCCTTTTTGGTTATCCGATTATTACCTTACCGCATCTTGCTACGATAACTCCAAAGCGACATAGGGTGAATATTCTAAATGAAAATTATGAGGCTATTGATTTTACAGAGGATTGTGACCTTGTTGGCATTACTGCTTATACTATGACTGCTCCTAGAGCTTATGAAATCGCTGATGAATTTCGTAAACGTGGAAAAAAAGTGGTTCTTGGTGGATATCATCCTACTGCATTACCATTTGAAGCGATTCAACATTGCGATAGTGTTGTCCAAGGATGGGCTGAAACAGTATGGCCTCAGTTATTAGATGATGTTGATAATAACAAGATGAAAGCCTTTTATAAATCAGATGATAATTTTAGTCTTGATGATATCCCTATGCTTCGTCGGGATCTTATAACCCATAATCCTTTGTTAGGTGCTGTCCAAACAACAAGGGGATGTCTTTATCATTGTGAGTTTTGTGCAATAGGATCCTTTAGCAATCATAAAGTCTATCAGCGACCTATCAATAATGTTATCGAAGAAATAAAACAGATGCCTAATCGAATATTTATCTTTCATGACCCACATCTCACTGT
>JALHTX010000035.1 GCA_022866015.1 Thermoplasmatota archaeon | reverse complement strand
TCTTTATTAACAATGCCCTGCTCTATTGCTACAACAAGTGCATTGTTGTAAGCTTTCATAATAAGTGGTTGTATTGTTTGCTTATTTGTCCATCCTAGTTCTAATGCTAGGATGAAAGCATTTCCTGATGCTAGACTTATTTTTCCTATGAATTCTTCAATATTTACATCAAGTACATCTGGTTTGAATACAGTTCCATTTTCATACACGCCGTTTAATCCTATTCCTATTTCTATTGGGAATATCTCAAGACGTGCGAGCATTTTTGCAACATCAGGTTTTATTTTTTCTCCTGCGGGAACTATTACTTTATCAGTTTTTATTACTACTTTTCCGTCCTGTATTGCTGCAGGGATTCCTACTTTTTGTAATTCTCCTACTATTGGCCCAGGTTTAAAAGGTGTATCTCCTGCTTTTATTTCTATATCATAACTAAGTTTTTCTCCACCTTTTGCTGGAGCATTTGCTCGTGATTCCTTTATTTTTGCAAAAAGTTTAAACGGATTCATATCAGTTGTAATTATTGCTGCTTGACCGTTTACCAATTCTTTTAAACTTGATATTCCTTTCATCTGTTTTTCAGCTTCATCTAAAGCAAGATTTAAAAGACTATTTTTTGCAGAACGAATGGTTGCAACGCCGTGTAAATTTTTTCTCATTTGTTGCATTTGGGGTGCTGGAATGCCTCCTACTTGAACTATTCCTATAACCTTGTTTTTTGTAATGAGATCTGTAATTTGTTTTACCTCATTAAACTTCCATTCAGCAACATGTGCAGCCATAAAATTAAACCTCCCTTATATTAACCTCTGAGATGGACCCATAGTTGTTTTAACATATACTGATCCAATGTTTAGTCTACCACGCTCTAGAATACCTTCAATACGCTTAATGATCGTATCAATGTTTTCTGCTATATGTTCTTTTGGCATATCTGCACTACCTGCTATAGTATGAAAAGTTATAGTACTCTTTGAGCGTACTTTTACTGTTTTACGAAGGTTATTAACCATACTTGATACATCAGCATTTGGTGGAACTGGTTTTGGCATTTTACCCCTTGGACCGAGTACAGTACCAAGGCTTTTACCAATTGTTGGCATTAAAGGTGCCTCTGCTATAAAGAATTCATGTTCATCTGCAATTTTTTTGAATTTTTTCTTATTACTGGAAAGCTCTTCGATTTCCTCAGGTTTTATTAGAAGATTGACGTGTTTTTTTGATTTAATTGCTAGTTCACCACTGGCAAAAATAGCGACTTTTGCTTCTTTACCACGACCATGAGGTAAAATAACTTCTTGATCAATACGGTTCTTTGGAAGATTCATATCAATATTTTTTAGATTAAAAACTAGATCAACATTTTCTTTGAATTTACGATTAAGCTTCTTAGATTCCTCTAAAGCCTTCTCTACAATATCAATTGTTTTTTTCGCAGTCATAGATCATCATCGAGTGTTTATTTATATGCACATTTTCTCCAATAAAGCGGAAAAATGTAGTCTTCGGGAATAACGACCTTATTTATAAAAGTTTGGTTAATTAATTAGTTATATACTTTTATTATAGAGTCTTTCAAGGATTAATTCAAGTATTTCTTCTGGCCCACGAGCCTTTTTTAGTTCCTTTTTAACAATCAGCGGAGTTCCACTTATATTTTTCTTTGAAACATCTTTATCAGATATGATTACTGCATGTTTCTCAGTTATATTTGAAATGCTACTAACGATTCTTGCCTTCTTTAAAAGTTTTTCATCATATCTATCGACACAAGTGAGAAGAATCTTCTTTTTATCTTGGCTTATTGCTTCAAAAGGAGCTTTTTCTATCGGTATAACTCTATAACCTATTTTTTCAAGTATTGTAAATATTTCACGTTGAAATTCACCTATTACTTCTTGTCTTTTAGTAACTTGTTTAAAATCATCGTTTTTAATATTATGTTGTAATATATCGATTGGAACTGTTATATTTTCTCCAAGCACATCCTCTATTCTTAGTGCTACCTCAATTGTAGCATTCATCCCTTCTTCATACATCTGGATTGTTCTACGCGATACCTTTATTTCTCTAGCAAATGAACCTATGGATAGGTTCTGCTCTCTTCTTAGGGTTTTTATTTTTTCTTTATCTAGATTGACATATAATTCACCTGGTGCAGCATATACATCTAGAGGCATTCCTTCAAGTAAATGGTTTTTAAGTGTGTCATTAGTTATTGCTTGTATCCCAAATCTATCATACAATACATCGTGCTCTAAGTTTCTAAACCCTGTTTTTTCACCTATTAAAAGAGGACATGCTTTAAGTAGTATCGCAAGTGTCCGAAGTTCATTTGCTAAATCCTCTGTCATCGCATCGATATTTGTTAAAACTTTAATTATAAGTAGTGAATTATCCCTTCTTGCGACTAAGTCAAATCCTACTTGTCGCATTGAGTATAGTTCAGATAAATAAAACCCTGCATTAGCAAGGGTTTCTCTGACTTGATTTATAATCTCTTCACGTTGCATTATGTGTAAAACAATAAAAATTCACCATATATAAGAATATCGGGGGTGTAAAATTATTTGGATAGGTATCGATGATACTGATTCATGCAAAGGGGGTTGTACTACCCATACTGCTTGTGTATTGATAAAAAGATTATCAGAGAAAGGTTTTGATATTATTGATTTTCCAAGATTAGTTAGGCTTAACCCAAATATACCATGGAAAACACGCGGAAATGGCGCAATCTGCTTTAAAGTTGGAAAAAGAAAAGGCAAAAAAATAAAAATAGGTGAAATTAATAATAAAGATATTTTTTGTTATAGTAATTTTTCAGAGATCGAGAATACTAGTGAAATAGCAAAAGTTGTGAAGGATACAATTAATGAGTTTTCTTGGTTTGAAGACGATAATACTAACTCAGGTTTTGTCTTACTTAAAAAACAACCTAATTATAAGTTATATGATAAGGCTGTAAAAGACATATTATCTATTGATGAAATCAAAAGTTTTTTAAAAGACAAAAAAGCAGTTTTTAAAGGTTATAAAAACTGTAGAGGTCTTATTGGTGCAACTTGTTCTATAGCATGGAATCCTACTAAAGATAGAACATATGAGTTGATTGCATATAGAAAAAAAGATAAGTGGGGTAGTAAAAGATTTGTGGATGATAAATCTGTAAAAATAATGAATGAAAGCTTTCCTTCTACTTTTGATAATTTTGATTATTCAAATAATCATAATCGATTAGTTCCTAGTTCTCCTTGTCCTATACTTTTTGGTATACGTGGTGAGAAAATAGATGATTTAGTTGATGCAAAAAAAATGGTTATTTCAGGAGAAATTGATAGTTGGATTATCTTTGAGAGTAATCAGGGAACTGATGAGCATCTGCAAAGAAAAAAAATTGTTGAAGTTAAATCTTTTGAATCTGTAATTTTAGAAGGCATCGTATATGGGCAGCCAGTAACTATTAAAGGTGGGCATGTTATCTTTGAAATAAAAGATGAAACAGGGAAAATTGATTGTGCAGCATATGAACCAACAAAGGAATTTAGACATATTGTAAGAGAATTAATTGTTGGTGATATGCTGGTTGTTTATGGTGGTGTCAGAGAAAAACCTTTAACAGTTAATCTTGAGAAAATATTTGTTAAAAATCTTGAAGAAAAGTTTGTAAAAGTTGAAAACCCAGTTTGTCCAAAATTTGGCAAACATATGAAATCAAAGGGTGAGAATCAAGGTTTTAAATGTGTTAGATGTAGAACTATAAGTGATGTACCTATTATTAAAAAACAGGATAGGATGATTAAAACAGGTTTTTATGAAGTGCCTATTTGTGCTCGTAGACATCTTTCAAAACCTCTTAAGAGAATATACAAATAGAACCATAACGCTTTTTAAGGGATTTCTGCTTCATGATTTTTAAAATTATTTGTTTTGCGGGTGTAGTGTAGTCTGGTATCACTTAAGCTTGCCAAGCTTATAACTCGGGTTCAAATCCCGGCGCCCGCACTCAAGATATAGATGCAATTAGGAGTATAAAAAAATCCGAACTGCAATCATACGTGTGTTTTCGTAAAGCAGGGGGCACATCTAAAAAGTGGTTATATCAAATTGAAATATTTATAAAAGATTATCTTGAATCCTGTAAGTGGAAGGTAAGCAAAGAAAAAACCTTATTGTATTGTAATAGAATCCAGAAAAAATACTGTGTTGCAAGTTATAGAAAAAGATTATTACAAATTCGATTATTTTTAAGACATCTGAACATTGATTGGCTAGATAAATTAAAGATAGTGGGCGAACCGGAATATATACCAATGAGAGTGACAATAAGCGATATAGAGAAGACTTTGGAATATTTTAAAAACAATACGTATAATAAGCAAATTTGGGCTATAGTCTTATTAGGAGCAAGTTCTGGATTACGTGCAGAAGAATTGTATCAACTTACACCAAAAGATATTGACATCAATAGTAGAACCGTCTATGTGAGGCATAATCCAAGCAATAATCAAACAACAAAAACAAAGAGGAGTAGGGTATCATTCTTTGATGTAGAGGCCCAGAGAGCTTTAGAATCATTTATAGGGCAATTCAACAAGGAGAGGAGACTTAAATCTCTTTTTAGTGCTTCTCACATTAGCAGATTATTCAGAAAAGCACCAATAAAGGTCAAAGATTTACGTAAATATTTTTCACAGACATGGACTAAAAGAGGAGGAGATTTTGCTGTTAAAGAGATTCTTATGGGGCATAGCATCAAAGGAAATATCGATTTGTCACACTATCTGTATTTGGATGAAGAAGAATTAAAGAAGATTTATGATAAAACTATATTATGAAACATTTGTTTCCTATTATATCTACAAAATATCGTTTTGTCGTATTTACAGGATAATTTTAAATAGCATTATCAACAAATCATATAGGAAATAAGCAAAATAAAAGGGATGAGAAGATGAAATTTAGTGGCTCCCATCAATTAATATCTAGAGAGGAAAGAAAAATGCAAAAAGAAATAGTTGAAAAATTTTTAGATGCAAAATGCCTCATATTTTTTGAGCTAGAATCTGGCACAAAGTTCATGGGGAGAATTTTGAAAGTAGGAGAAAATGTATTATACTTCAAAAGTAGAACAAAATTATCAGCAATAGAATGCAAAATTATACGCTTACTGGCTTTGACCGATATTGTTCTTGATGATATTCCGGAGGAGTTCTAAATGACACTAGAAATTCCAGAAATCTATAAAAATCCTAAATATAGATTCATCAAGTGTAAAACAGGAAAAAAACGCAAAGAACCCCTAGAAAATGACTGGACACTTGGAGCAGATTATAAATATACAGATAATGAGTTTATTGAATATTGTAAGTCTCCAAAAAGTGAATCCTACGGTTTTAAATGTGGATACAATGATGTTGTTGTAGTAGATTGTGATAGAGATGAATTTGCAAAAGATATGTTATTTAAAATTCCAAAGACGTTAACAATACAGACGGGAAGTAAAAAAATACATATTTATTTAACTTGTAAAGGGTATAAAAATAAAGTTTTAACAGATAAAGATAAAATCCATCACGGGGAAATCCAAGCATTAGGAAAATTTGTTGTAGGAATTGGAAGTAAACACCCAAACGGAGGTCTTTATGAAATACTCCACAACGAACCAATCGCAGAAATCACACCTAAAGAATTAGATGAATTTATAAAACCTTATATTAAAGAAGAAAAAGAATTAACATCTAGTGGATTAAATTGGGATATTGAAAATGTTGCAAAAACAATAGAAGGACTAAAAGAAAATCCAGATGGAAGTCTACAAGGTGTTCACCCAGTACATGGAAGCACCACAGGGAAAAATTTCAGAATAGACTTTGATAAAGATGCAAATGGAGTATGGCACTGTTTCAGGGATGGAACTGGAGGAGATGCAGTAACATTGATAGGAATCATAGAAGGAATCGTTGATTGCTCTGAATGCACCAAGGATTTATTTAAAAGAAGTCCAGAAAAATTTCAACAGATTCTTGCAATAGCAGGAAAATATGGATATGAAATTGACAATCAAAAAGAATCCACTCCAAAAGAAGAAACAATTACTCCGGAGAAAGAAAAAAAATCACAGGAAATACTGAAAGACCCAAAATTATTACTAAATATTTTAAAAGAAATTGAAAAAAATATAGTCGGAGATGAAGATAAAATCCTTGTTTTAGTAAATAAAATCCATCTTAGATTAGTTAAAAACGTATATCCCACAAGCAGTAATATTCTTGTAAGCGATAAAACAGGCGGAGGGAAGGATTGTTTAGTGAAAAATGTCGGAAATGTTATACTAGAAAAAGGTGTAAATTTTATTCATAGAACTGGAATCTCTGATAAATCTTTAAACTACTGGATAACAGAAGGCGACACATGGGATGGAAAAGTATTATATCTAGAAGACCCAACAAGAGAATTTTTACAGTGTGATGCTCTTAGAACTATGGCATCTGGTGAAAATGAAACAACAACTCTAGATGATAAAAGAAAATTGCAACACATAAAAATCAACGGAAAACCAGTAATAATTGTTACAAGTCTGCAATCTGCAATAGATGAAGAGGGAATAAGACGATGGGATTTTATAAGGGTAGATACAAGTGATGCAGTTACAAAACACGTTAAAAAACTTGTTTCTAAGAAAAATCTAGGATTAGAAGAAACACCAAATGATGATTTTAAAAATGCATTAAAATTATTACAGAGAAAAGAAGTAATTATACCTTATACTGAAATTTTAGAAGATATGCTTCCAAATTCATTATTAGAAAGAACACACTTTGCAAAATTAAGTGATTATATAAAAAGCAGTGCGGTTTTACACCAACAACAGAGAAAAACAGATGAAAAAGGGAGAATAGTTGCTGATTTCTTTGATTATTGGTTTGGAATGTTCACCTTTATAAACACAAACGGAAAATCAAAACAAGCATTAAATATCTTTGAAGAAAAAATACTGGATATATTAAGAGATACAAACACAGATAGTCCAATAAAACCCTCTACAATTAGAGATAAATCAAATATGGGAAGAGATAAATGTGATAAATTATTAGAGGGATTGGTAAATAAAGGATTAATTTCTACTACACAAAAAGCAGACCCAACTTGTAATTTTAAAGAAGTAACACAATATTATGTCTCTGATTTAACTATTGTTTCAAACATAAATTGGTTATCGCCAGATGAATTAATGGATAAATGCTACGATGTACATTGCGGACGTTGCGGAGAGTACCCGCAAAGCAAACAACAGATAGCATCGCTTTTCGACCCGCAATGTAAAAATGACGATTTAACAGATATAAAAGATTCACTCTGCGGATTTATAGTGGAATTATGCGACTATATAAATAATAAACACCAAATATTAGGTTTAAAACCCCTCTCTATATGCGATTTACAGCAAAGTCAGCAACGTACCCCAAAAAATGATGATTCTCTCGAAGAGGAAGCTGAAAAATCACATTGCGGGTCGCCTAACGAAGCTATCGAGAAACACGTTGCGGTGACTACCCGCAAAGCAGAATCCAATCCAATATGTCAAGAAATACTGTTTTATGTGACTGCAAATCAACCAGTAGATGAAAAAATCCTTAAAAAACAATTCCCAAATTCTTCTATAGAAGGTATGTTGAAAGAGGGAATATTGGAAAAAACTCCCTATGGAGTAATAAATAAAGAATCAAAGAGGTAGGATTAAGATTAAAAATGAAACAAAGTATAGTTCAATGTGAAATATGCAAACAAACTTTCAAAACCTCTGGCAACGGTAAAAATATGCTGATGGTATTGTCTGGGGGATTGGATTGTCCTGAATGTAAAACAAAAAATGGAATTAAAATTGTTTTAATATGAGGAAAATAATGATTTGACTATCAAATACCCTCATTATGTTGCAAGGGTTGTTTCTGATGAAGGAAAACTAGGACGAAAGTTTTTAGATGACTTTCAAGACCCCGAAAAAGTTTCTCTAGTAATTCTTACAACTTCTCAAATGTTAACAACAGGTATCGATGCTCCTACTTGTGCAAATATTGTTTTATTTAAACCAATTAATTCTATGGTTGAATTTAAACAAATTATTGGACGTGGAACTAGGTTATTTCCAGATAGGGATAAATTATATTTTACAATAATTGATTATACCGGATCTACTAGATTATTTACAGATCCCGATTTTGATGGTTTTCCTGAAAATATTACTCAAGAAGAAATTGATGAATATGGAAATAAGTTAAAAGAAATAATTGAAAAAAAAGAAGAAGAAACATTATGCAATCGGAGACAAAAATTTAAAAATATCAAATTGTCACGGCAGACATATCACATTTCATAAACTATACAGAAATAAAAAAGTTTATAGTTAAATTTATGCGAACAGTCGTTTATTTTCATTTTTCATGCGGGTTTTTTCGCCTTAAAGTTCTCCCTAAAATACATTATAACAGATGCTCTTAAAAGGATAATATCACACATGAATTATAGACTATTTTCTTTATAATTCTTCCTTTACAACAAAAAAACATTCTTAATCAAGAGTGTATTATGCAAGATCTTTAAGAGTTAATAGTGATAAACGAAAAAAAGTTTGAAATAAAAACATTAATTAAAAACTGATTTACATGGGTTTTAGAATTGCATTAATCAGAGCATAAAATGGGATCAAAGAGGATTTACTACAGATAGCATACTTTGAATAGTTATTAAGACGTCCTTACAAGTTGTCTTCTTTTAAACAAAGAATTTAAAGTATTTTAATTAACCCTTAGCAAGTTTTTGTTAATATTTAATTACAATGAGCGGATACAAAATAATATTTATGCCTAAAAAAGTAAAAACGAACGATGATTATTATCGAGAAATACAAACTCGGGAAAGATTAGTTCAAGTTTTTTTAATAATTGGTGGGTTTCTCGTTGCAAATTCTAAAGAGAACTTTCGAGAGTTTATGATTCTAACATTTATGATGTATATAATATTCGTGATAATTTACTATATTTTTTTAACACGATCAAGAAACGATTCTTCAATTAATCTTTTTGGAATCATAAGTTCATACATGTTCAGTTTGTTTCTAACAATTTTTATATATTCTCACCTGACTGGTTTACAAGATATTAATTTCATTAGTCTTTTTTTCTTATTTTTCTTATTATTTTCATTTGCTTTTCTATCTCCTAATACGAGCGATAAAATCGTAAATCGCGTAATAAAGTTGGAAGGAAAATTTGAAAATAGACATCCAAAATTAATAAAAATGATTATAATAATTTTATTGATTGTTTGTGTAATATATTTTTCGATCATTATGTTTTCTATTTATTTAAAATAACTTCGATATATTTACTTAAGAGTTTCTCCCGTATATGCGCTATATAGGGTCATTGATAGTATACCTGTTGGGGCGGGAGAAAAAAGATTATATAAAAAAAGAATAGTTATAGGACTGTAATTGGGAGGTAGTAAAAATATCTGAATATCTTAAAATTATGGATACAGAAATTACAATTGATAATCTACTATCTATAAAGGATTTTAATGAAACAACTAAAGATAGGATTAAAAAATCTGACATTCTTCTGGTTCCACAGCTTGAATTTAAAGATAAAAAGGATAGAGTATTTTACCCCGAAACAAGTAATTTTCTTAAATTCGCTAGGAAACAAAAGGAATTGAAAAGCGTTTCGATAAATATCTGCGAAAATCAGGGGCAAGAGAAAACATTAGATTTGCATTATGATGAAATATGGCTTCCAATTTTACTAGTATCTTTGGAGTTTATTAAAAATGTTGGATTGCCCATCATCACTTCTTTAATATCTAATTATCTTTTTTATAGATATACAAAAGGATTCAAAGAAGATAAACAAAAAGTTCATATTCAGATAATAGTGAACGATGGAAAAAGCAAGAGTAGTAAGAAGTTGGAGTATAATGGTCCCATTTCTGGATTAGATCAATTTAAAAAAATTGACGTTAATAAAATCTTTGATGAAAAATGAATATGATTAAGTATAATATTTCTAAATTGGATGAAAAAAAATATCCATTTGCCAATGAAATTTTTAGATTAATTAAATATAGTTTTGAAGATATCAAAAAGAAAAATTATGACGGATCGATTGGAACTTCAATTAAAGGGAAAAAAATTTGTGAAAGACTCAAAATTAAGGCAATAAAAAATCAAGATGAATATTCAGCAAATCTTTCTTTTCTATTGAAATTGTATTTTGATTTATTAATTGCCATCTCAAAATTTTGGAAATTATGTGAAAGTGCTGATTATCAAGATGCATGGACTTATTTACAGGATGCGCTGAATTATATTAAAACGATAAAAGGTTTTGTTAATGATTCATCTCAGTTATCATTAGATAAAATATGTTCTCATCTTATCAAAATAGAAAAATTATATCCCTATTTTTATTTCATAAGTGTAGAAATGATTTGTAAAAAAATAACCTGTTCTATTTGTAAAAAATCTGTATTTGATCCAAATTGTGAACATATTTCAGGTGAATTATATTGGGGAGAATTAGCTTTAGAAGTTATTGGAGATATAGAATTCATCGGTTCTTCATTAGTTGAAAATCCGGTGGATAAGAGATGTGTAATATTAATGAATCTTGACAAAAATAAATTGGAAGAGGGACCATTCAAAACGATTCATATTTTAATGAGAAATTCTAAGCATCCTTTAATAGATTTTGACTTAAATATAACAAAAAGAAAGTTGCCTAGGTCCTTTTATAATAGTTGGTCCGAAAATTCTCTTTGTCCTTGTGGTAGTAGAAAAAAATTTCGAGAATGCTGTTATGATCAAGAGTTTATTTTGAATCCACATTATGTGATTAAAATTAAAGATGAAATAAAACTATAATCATTTTAGAATGATAATTATAATTTTAATCTTTAAAAAAAGGAATTCATACAATTTCAGTAGTTGTTTTTAGACTAGGGCAACCTATAGTGTAATCTAGAGAGAGATACTAATCATAGTCTTTTGAGCTTAGAATATTCAATCACATTTTGATTATAACAAGAATTATATCAATTATGAATGTTGTAATTGTAATTATATTTGCTATTTTCCCTAGAGCACTCCATATCTGAGAAGGTTTTATTTCCTGATCTCCAACTGGTGATTTTGATAATGTGACAAAGTTTGTAAACAATATCAAGATAAGTTGAAACAGAATTATTCCTGCCGAAATTTTTATTAAAAGATCATTTTTAAACAGAAAACCTGCTAAGACTAATGTCAGATCAATAAATAGTATTGAAATCGAAATTCTTAATGCTTCTATTTTATTTTTTGAAATATTTACTATTACGACCAAGATCGGACCATAACCTAATATACTGATTGCAGCAAATAATAATGAAATTGGAAAAATAATGATTAAAACAATCATATTCGTTGAATAATTACTTAAGTAAAATGCTATGATAATACCAACAATAAATAGATATACCAACATATTTACTGCAGATAATCTATCACTGATACGATTACCCTTGGCTAGACTTTGAATTTTTGAAAAACCTCTGGTTGCTAAATCTGCCATACTTCCATCTTCATAAAGTTTTTTTGCCATTTGTTTCCTCAAAAAATAATATGATCTAAGGTTTAAATTAATTTGCTTAAACCTGTCAGGTATTACTCTAATCTCTAATCATAAATTGTAGTTTTCGTTTAGTTTTTCTTAATATAAACCATAACATCTAATCATAGGTTAATGATTAACGAAAAAGATTTCAAATATAGCCTTCAGATGAAAAAATGTTCTGTAAAATCTTTGGCACAAATGACAGATATTTTGACCATTTTTAAAAAATATAATGTTTTTTGTAAACTAGATGAAACGTGTTTTGAGTTTACAACTTTTAAATCTTGTACCCCCCTTTTTTTGTAGTTACTTGGAGAAATCCCTTATTTGCTGTAAATATTTTCACTTTACAGATTATTTTTATATCTTTTTTATCATTTACTCCAAGAAAAGAGACACGTAAAACGGTTTTCAGATGTCCTTAAGAGTTTACAACTTTACAGAAAAAAGTTTGTATATGCTCGAAATATCTTGTTTTTTATACGGTTTTTTTTCAGATAAATATTAAGCATTCATGAAAAATAATCTTTAATACATTTAAATAAAAAATAAAAATACTTTACGCTAGAAAGTGTAAAATACACTCTTTTTCTCCAGTTACATGACACGAAACATATTCCAAAAAGGTTAACAGAGATTCGAGATACTTTACAGTTAAAAATCTGGCCTTATGTCGTTTTCCCTTTGTCGTTCTGCGGGTTTTTTAGAAACATAGAATTTTTAAAATATATTACTTTCAAAAATGATTTTTTTTAATCTAAGTTCATTAATTTATTTATTTTCAATAATTAACTTCTGTTAATGAGAGGTTTATAAACAAATTGCTGTTTTTGAATTATATTTTAAAAAAATCCTTTAATTTTTTAATTTCAGGATTTGTTACCCCACAACTTACTGCACAAAACATTTTTTCTAATAGCTGTATTTCTGATACAAATCCTTCATATAATTTGTTAAATTCTTCTACAAATGATTTTGCTTCTCTAATGTCATTTGCATTGAAACATATTACCCAGTCATAAACTCCATGTGTGTAGAAACTATTTGTCATTTCAATTCCTATTTTTTTTCCTTTCTTTGCTAAATCTCTATTTATTATTTTATTGATTAGTTCTTGTGGAAATGGTTTGTTTGTTCTTTTCATGAGTAATATGTAGCCTTTTTTGTCTTGTTTTTCTTCATCAACAACAGCTGTATAGCCCCAGATAGTATGGTTTTTTTCCATGTTTTTTATTACTCGCCATACTTTTTGTCTAGAAAACCCACAGGATTCTGCAATATCATTTATACTTTTATTAGCATTTTTTGTCAGTTCATCCAGTATCCTTTTTTCATCTTGTTCTATTTGTTTTACACTGTTTTTCGGCATCTGTTCACATCTATTATTTATTTTTTTTACTAAATTTCAATCTTATAATTTTCAAATGTCTTTTTTTCTTCATATAAAAATTCTTTCGGTTTCTCAAGTATTCTCTTACGCATATGCTCGGTTGCTTGCCCTAACAGGATATCTTCTTTAATTTTCCTTTGTTCTATTTCTACTGCTAAAAGTCTTTCCTCTAAATTTATCATTCTTTCCTTTAAATCTGTATTTTCTATTTGTTTAATACAGGTTTTTGGCATATTTAACAAAATCGTGTTTAATTATATAAAAGTATCCTTAATATTTAACAAATTGTTTAAATATTTAATTTTTAGTTAACTTTTTTATATATTTTAGTTTACAAATCGATAATATAATAACTCTTCCTTTTCTTTATTGTATATTGATTAATTTAATAGTTGACGTATTGTTAATATAGGTGATTTATAATTATCTATAGTTATGAATGAAACAGAACAAACCAATAAAATTAAAATTTTAGAAGAGTTACAAAAAAATGGCAGGGCATCAGCATCTGAAATAGCAGAAAAAACAGGTTTATCAAGACAGACAGTAACAAAAATAATTAGAAATATGGAAAAGAAAAAAGAAATCTGGGGCTATACAGCAATTTTTAATCCAGAGTTAATTGGTAAGAAACCATTTATTATAATGACTAAGTTAGATTTATCTATAAACCCTGAGGAATTTATTAAAAAAGTTATAAATGAAAAATCAATAAAACTGAATGAGGAAAAAGGAATGAAAATATCTATGTTTTTGCATGGAACATCAGATTTGTTATGTTTATTTTGGGTAAAGGATATTGTGGAAGCTAAAAAAACTATGAATTTTTATCTATCTGTACTTCGCCCAAATATAAAAGAGATAGAGTTGTTTGATGTTATGAAAACATTCCGTTTTGCAGGTATTGTACATCCTAATATGAAAGAAGAATGGACTAGTTTAATAATTTGAGCTTATAAGTGATATAACAAAACTCTTTTTTCTATTTTTTGTAAATGAAATCTAAATAAAACTTATTATTTTCGTCATTATGTGACAATTATTAGCATAGTTTTTATATACCTCTAATTAAATATGAATATGCGAGAGGTGGAGGTAATATGTGGAAGAAAATAATATTTTTAATGATTGCTTTTGTAATAATTGGTCTATCATTTCCATTAATTGCTGCAGAAAAATCCTCGAAAAATTCTAGTCCAGAATTTGAAGTCGGTCTTGAAAGTTATATAGGATTCGGTTTAAGTTATCATGGTCTTTCCATATCGGTAAAAAACATTGGTGATTCAACAGCTCATAATGTAACACTTATCAATTTAAGTATTGATGGAAATGTATTGTATAATAATCGAGTTACAACTGGGTGGATGGATGTTGAACCAGGAACTACCGCATTCATCTATCCTAATAGTATGTTCTTTGGTTTTGGAAGATTCACTGCGACAATGACTGTTACGTGTGATGAGGGAATTACTGGTACTGGTAGTGGAAATGGTTTTATTTTTGGTCCTTTTGTTTTTGTTCCGTAGTTTATTGGAGGTGGAGGTAATATTATGAAGAAAATAGTTGGTATTTTGGTTTGTATGCTGTTGATTATATGTGGTATTTCGTATTCAGTAGCTGCTTTTAGCTTTAATAAAAATTCTCAATTAGATGATGAAAAAGTATTAACAAGTATTAACGACCCTTTATCAATAAGAGCTGAAGTAAAGGAGATAGGTTACAGAAAAGTTACTTTGAGTGCTTATGCAACAAACACTTTGGATGAACAAATAAAAGTACATTGGAGTAGCAAACCATGCCTTTTTGGAGTTTTCTATCTTGTCCCAAATGAAGAGGATTTAGGAGTTTTAGTGTATAATCCTTACAATAGGAATATATTTCAGTTTATTCCTACAGTAATAAAATTTGAATCAGGTGAAGAAAAACTTATACAAACATCAGTATTTTTCGGGATTTCAAATTGGATTTTACCGGGTTTATCCCGTGGATATCAAAAATATATTCCCTCTTTTCCATGGTTGCCAGACGGTGATTACAGATTTGATGTATATCTAAATCCTTATTTCATTGGCAATGAATATCCACAGTATCACGATTTGGTAAATGATACTGTATTCTTTCATTTTGGTGCATAATAAATTAGATGATTGGTTCAATTGTTACTAATTATACGGTAATTAATTAGTTATCAGTTATCTTTTACATAAATGAAATCTGTATATAACTACCTCCATATTTTTATATAGAGAAGGTATATAATAATGCTTTATAAGGGTTAAATGTGGTCCTAAAAGGGTAGGGGTGAAGAATACAACTATGGTTTCTAACACATTATTGACTAAGTAAATAGGAGAAGAATTTTTAGAGTCTGTTTTTAGTCCAACAGGAGAGAATTGCTCTTCATCTTTCTCTTCTTCTTTGTAGTGTAGCTCAGTGACATCTAGGTATCTAAAGGAGTGGAAGTAACACCCGAAGCTTTCATTCTTCTATTCTCTGTCTTTGTTGCAATTTACTAGGAGAAAAACAGTATCTATCACCAAAAAGGCATATGATGATTATCCCCTAACTAAGATAACGTGTCCTTGGGCTTGTTTTACCCCTCCTAGATGAAAATTTAGCATATTATATATTATAATATTATTATAGAGGAAGAAATTATGAATAAGTTAATAGAAGATAAAAAAAGTCTACATAATAAGAATCTTGAACTAATTAAAGACCTTAAATTTATAGACTAAAAAACGCCCTTTTTTAATGTTTTGTGTTACGAATCCTTTTACCCAAAATACTTTACAACGTTCTTATAGTTGCCACTTTTGTAAACCCTTCTTTTTGTTGTATTTCTCGGAGTAAATCCCATTTTTTTATCTTCTAAGCGTATATCTTTTTCCATACAACATATTTTTTTGTGTCATTTACTCCATATGAAGACACTCTTTTTTTATTACCCTTAGATTGAAAAACTTTACAGAAATAATTTGGTATAGGGTCGACTTTTTTTGTGTTACAAAGGGGTTTTTTATGGAAATATATGATTAATATTTTAATGTACAAATATTACGTTTTACGCACCATATTTCTCCTGTTATATCAACTTCGGATTACCGACCTTGATATTAATATAATAACATTATGATATAATACCAATTTGACGTAATACGAACAAATCAGACAAATGTAACGTAATACGTAATCTCGGACAAATTGTATATCTTCCAACATCTATTGAATATATTACAATAACTATACACTCACGCAAACAAACGCCCATGAATTTTATTGTGAAATCACTACATGCTATATAGTAATGCTATAATATAACGATTAATGTGTAACATGTTACGTGCAATTTGTTATGTGCTTTGTTCTAATGTCTTTATATATCATGTATTATGATTTAACGTAATATGCAGGGAATTTTTTTCATAATTACCCTTGTGGTATCTTCATGTTATAATTGGGACATTGAACAAATGACCAAACAAAGTTCAGGTTACATCTAAAAGTTCGATTACTAAGGTAGGCTCTTTATGAGATTAATTTTATGTGTTTTCACAGGTTTAATGGGCAGTGTAAAACTAAACTTGCTTCCTTTATTTATTTTGCTATCAACCCATATCCGTCCTCCATGTGCTTCAACGATAGCCTTTGAAATGGGAAGCCCCAACCCAGTGCCCTTAATATTTTTATTCCTAATTGATTCAGATTGGAAAAACATGTCAAAGATTTTTTCATGCTCATTCTTGGGTATACCCAATCCGAAATCCTGAATTTCAAACAGGATATACTCATTTTTTTTCTTTACATTAATATTGATTGATGCTCCCTCAGGTGAAAATTTAATGGCGTTACCAATGATATTTATCAGAACTTGTTTAATCCTATCAACATCAATACTAAGTGATGGTAATCCGTCTGCCATTTGGACATTCATTCTAATTTTTTTTGAATCTGCCAACGGGTGCATAGTATCCATAGTATTTTTGATTAGGCTCGTTATAGGAATCTTCTCTACAATGAATTTTATTGTGCCTGCTTGCAGTTGAACTAAACTAAGATAATTGTTAACTAAGTTGTCTAAATGGTCAGTATTTCGTTTCAGAATCTCGAGAACCTCCTTTTGTTGCTCATTAATTGTACCGAATTTTTCTTTTATCAACATTTGAGTATAGCCTTTAATTGATGCTAAAGGTGTTTTTATCTCATGAGATGATTGGCCAAAAAAGATATTCTTTAATTCTCCCTGTTTTATTAATTCAATATTTTCGCCTTTAATGTGAGATTGGATTTCGAGTAATTTATCCACTATGTCTACAAAACTCTTTGCATATATCCATTTCTCATTACGCCTGATTAGAGCAAATTTATGACTTTCTATAATGTCAATAATTTCTCTTGCTCCAATTTTGTTAAGAGGGTACGAACAGATAACTAAAATATTTTTATTGCTCATTTCATTGTCAATCTTACTTTCATAATCCATAAAGGGTCTCCACCGATTCGTTCCAATCCATGAAGTGTCACCTTCTACTCTTAATCCATCAAATCCTGCGGATAGAGCTTTATCAAGTTTGTTTCCCCAATTCGTAATAACTGCGTCTCCATTGAATCTTCCTTTATTTAAATAACATTCAGAGTACGAAAGAATCTCGATTTGTCTCTTTTGTTGATAACAATCAAGATTAGGTATCGCTGTTTGTAAAATCTCTAAAGCCTTTTCCGTCTCGAGTTTTTTAGGAATAATCCACACGCAAAATTCATTATTTTCTAACCCTGCTTTGATATATGGTTTTATAACATCAAAGTAGTCATTGATAAAGTCATAAAAAAAACAGAGATGTGTCCCCCAAGGCACTTCATTGATTACATCGAGACCTAGTTCTCTTGAATTTATGTTTATCATTTTTTCCTCCCATTATTTTAAAATATAATTAAATAATGACTTATAAACTTATTCTTAACGTAACACTTGTTAATTATATAAGTTTAGATACAAAAAAATCTAAATTCATATTACAATTTCAAAACAACTACTGACTAATAATGCTATTTATTATACAAGTTAAAGATTCTCTTTGGTGAAAAACTATAATTATATGTACACGTATATAATAACATGAAACAAAAACTAACTCTTACTATAGATGAAGAAGTTCTCCAAAAGGTTAAAAAATCAGGTATAAATATAAGTAAAACCGTAGAAAATTTCTTAAAATATGGCGCTTATTTCAGACCCTCTTGCCAAGCTTATAACTCGGGTTCAAATCCCGGCGCCCGCACTTATTTTTTTACGTAAGTTTCTAATACCATTTTTTCCTACTTGATGATAAACCCAGGAGTTCTTACATGTTAAAACTTGATTTACATATACATTCACAATATTCGGAGGATGGCGTAGGAACACATTTAGAAATTTCTAAAATATTAAAGAAAAAAGGTCTAAATGGTATGGCAATAACTGATCATAATACAGTAGAAGGCGGATTATCAGCTTTAAAAGTTGCTTCAAAAGATTTTGTTGTAATACCAGGAATTGAAATTTCTACAAAAGATGGACATATTATAGCATTAAACGTTAAAGAAAATATTCCTCGTAGTTTAACTGTTGAAGAAACAGTTGAAAAAATAATTGATATGGGTGGTATTCCAATTGTTCCTCATTTATATAGATCACTGTCAGGAATCAAAGAAAAAAAACTTAAAAAAATAATAAAAAAAGTCCCTGCAATAGAAGTATTTAATTCATGTAGTGTTTTACAAACTAATCTTAAAACCATGAAAATTGCAAAAAAATTTAATCTAGGCGGTACAGGTGGTAGTGATTCGCATATACCAAGTTTTGCAGGAGAAGCCTATACTATAATAGATATAAACAGTCTCAATATTGATTCAATTATTTCTTCAATTGAAAAGAAAAAAACATGGGGAGAAGGAAAAACTTTAGATTTAAACTACCGCCGTGACAGAATGATTAAATCAGTCAAACAATTTTTTAAAAGAGGATTTAAAAGAATATAGGAAAAAGGTTTAAAACAATAAAGTATTCATATTTTTTGTATGGATGAGGAGACACTTAAAAAATTAATTGAAGAAATCAGAGAAATTAAAGAAAGACTTGCTGCAATTGAAAAAGAACAAAGAATGATGCACGAAGATATATTATCAGGTAATCCTCGTGAAAGAATGCATAGAAGACTGCTAAATACAAAGTCTGAAAATATTATTGAAAAAAATAAGACGATTGATGACGATATTAAGATTGAAATTTAGTATCAAACTCGCCTTCATCGATTAGTTTCTGTATTTGCTTTGGTTTTTTACCTTCAACAGTTATACCCATAGATGTACATGTCCCAATTATTTCCTTAGTTTTTTGCTTAAGTGCTTTACCAAGTAAGTTGTTTTGTTTCATCTTAGCTACTTTTATTGCTTGATCAACTGTAAGATTACCAATTTTATGCGTACCTGCTGATCCTGATCCTTTCTCAACGCCTAATTCATTTAGAATTAATGATGATGCTGGTGGTGTGCCTACTTCTATTTCGAAGTTTTTGGTTTTAGGATCGACTTTTACTTTTATAGGAACTTTCATTCCCTGAAATTGTTTAGTCTTATCATTAATTGCGTTTATTATTTGCATTATGTTTACGCCTAGTGGACCTAGCGCAGGACCTAATGGTGGACCTGCAGATGCTTTTCCTCCATCAACTAATGCTTTAATGGTTTCTGCCATATGTCATTTCACTCCTTTTTTTCTTCTTTCTTTTTTTCATCTTCTTTTCTTTTGATAACTCTTACTTGTTCACCACGAACAGTTATTGGTATAGGTACAACTGATTCAAATAGTTCGACTGTGATTTCCTCTTTTGTATCATCAATATGTGTTACCTTTGCTGTTTCTCCTCTGAAAGGTCCTGAGACCATTTCTACTACATCGCCTTCAGAAATTTTTGCTACAGCAGAGGCAGGTACTAAAAAATGTTTAATCTGCTCAAGTGGAATATCTCCTTCTAGAATGTTGCGAGCATAAGAAATGGTTTTTATCATTTCTTTAATTCTTTCTTTATCGTATGCTTCAATAAATAAATATCCTCGTAACTCTGGTGTTACAAGTATGGATGGGATTTTTATTTTTGATTTAGCAGCACGACTGTTTATCATATCTGCTGTGTTTTGTTCTTTTCCAACCTGTGTTTTAATTGTATATATTTTTGTTTTTTCTTCATCTGTCTGAATAGAATCAGTATTATTCATAGTTATTATACACCTTTTTTAGTCTAAACCTAGAAAACTTGCGATATAAGGAATAGCTGAATTTACAATATAGAAAATTAAAAATCCTATACCTCCTATTAACACTATTCCAACAGCAGTAATTTTTGATGTTTTATAATATTCATCACTTGTTGGTTTACGAGCCATTTTTAGAACACGCCCGTATTTACCTTTACCGATTCTATCCCTTTTTGCTTCTAAATTGTTTTGCAGATCACGAGCACGTTCAATTATTTTTTTATCACTTTGAATTGTTTTTTCACGATTAAAGAGTTTCAAGTTATAGCACCTCTAAAACTTAATGGGCAAAATAAATAGTTATATATAAAGAATTTGGCCTAAATTAAGAAAAAAAGAGGGTTTAGATTTATTTATGCTACAAAATCTATACCATATTCCTTGTTTTCATAGCTCTTCCGAGCTGGTCCAAGTATCTGTTTTGATTTGACACCAGTTATTACAAGCATTGCACGGATGTTTCTTTTAAGATTTGGATCAACTGTTGTACCCCAAATTATTCTTGCATTTGGATCAATTCGTGAGTATATTTCTTCTACAACACTCTCTGCTTCAGATATTGTCATGTCTTCTCCGCCAGTGACATTTATAAGTGCACCAGTTGCTTCTGATATATCAACTTCGAGTAATGGTGAATTAAGTGCTTCAACTACAGCATTTACTGCTTTGTTTTCTCCTTCTGCTTCTCCTAAGCCTATCATTGCAACACCGCCACGTTTCATAATGGTTTTAAGATCAGCAAAATCTAGGTTCACAAGACCTGGTTTAGTTATCATCTCAGTTATACCTTTAATGGAACGCATGAGTACTTCATCTGCGACTTTAAAAGCAGAATTAAGTGCAAGATTTGGAACGATTTCAAGTAGTTTATCATTTGGAACAACAATTACTGTATCACAGATATCTCTAAGGTGTTTCAAACCTGATTCTGCATTCTCCATGCGAATAAGACCTTCAACGCTAAAAGGAAGTGTTACCACACCAATTGTAAGAGCACCTGCTTCTTTTGAAAGTTGTGCTACTACTGGTGCTGAACCAGTACCTGTACCACCACCAAGACCACATGTAACAAAAACCATATCTGCGCGACCTATAGCATTGCGTATATCTTGCTCGCTTTCTTTTGCAGCTTCTTCCCCAATTTGAGGTAGTGAACCAGCACCAAGACCACGTGTTAGATGACGACCAATCAACACTTTATGAGGTGATTCCGCAAGTAGCAAATGTTGAGCATCAGTATTTAACGAAATTAATTCTGCACCAGTAATACCATTTGCAACACAACGTGAAATAGTGTTTGTTCCAGCACCACCACAACCAATAACTTTTATAGTTGTTGTAAGACTAGACAAAACTTCGTCTAATTCTTTGTCAACCATATTTCTAATATTAGTATTACGGGTTAAAGAAGGATTTAAAGCATTGTTTTTCTTCTTTCTACGCTTAATTTTTTTTGGTAGTATATTTGTAGAATTTGTAGATTCAGTCTTTTTTTCATTTTCACTAGGTACCGCTTCTTCTATAATATTTTCCATTATAAATCACCACATCCTCTCAACAATAATCCCATCTTTTGAGTGAATTTTATATTATTATCAATATTGTAAAGCGATTTTAATTATTAAATATTTGCTAAAAAAATCTAAATAACTTCAAGAGAAAAATCAATATTTTTTACCGAGTGTGTAATATATCCAATTGATATCCTATCTGCAAAAGATGCATATTTTTGGATATTTTCTAGTGTGATTCCCCCAGATATTTCTATTAGTATTTTACTATTTATTTTTCTTATTTTTTCTGTAGTTTTTTTTGCAGATTCCGGTTTGAAGTTATCTAGCATTATTACATCGACACCAGATTCTGCTGCTTTAATTGCATCTTTTTCATTTTCAACTTCTATTTCTATGATTTTATTTTTAATTTTTTGTTTAACAGTTTTTATTGCTATATTTACAGAGCCGATTATTTTAAGGTGATTATCTTTTATCATTATTGCATCATAAAGTCCCATGCGATGAGGTTCTCCACCACCAATTAAAACAGCTTTTTTTTCATATTTTCTAAAACCAGGTGTAGTTTTACGTGTTGCAGCAATTGCAACATTTGGGTTAATTTTTTTTACTATGTCTACAAGTTTTTTTGTTTCTGTTGCAATACCGCTCATCCTCCCGAGTATGTTTAATGCTAGTCTTTCTCCTTTTAGAATTGATGTTGCTTTCCCGTTTAACTCAGCTATACTCTCATATTTTTTAACAAAGTATCCGTCATTTAAAAAAAAGTTTGTTGTTACTTTAAGTTTTTTAAATATTTTTTTTGTTTCTTCAACTCCTGCAATAATACATTCTTCTTTTGCAATAATTTTTGCTTTTGAATTCTCGGAAGTAAATAATGAATCTGATGTTATATCTCCTCTATTGCCTAAATCTTCCTTAAGAAATCTGTCTATATCATCCATAACAATATTTTTTATACATGACGGTGTTTTAAGGTTTTGGTAAAAACATGAGAATTGGAATTATTGGTTGTGGTGCTATTGGTACAGATGTTGCAGTTTATGCAGATACTATGAATGAAATCGAAAAAATCTATCTTTTTGATATTGATAAAAAAGCAGAGGAGAAACTTGTAAAAAAGATACATAAAGGGAAATGTAAATATGTTAAAGATTTTTTAGATGACGTAGATGTTGTTTTTAAGGCTGCTTCTCAGAAAGCTGTCAATGAATGTGCAGAGATTGTATTAGCCGCAGGTAAAGATCTTATTTTGATGAGTGTTGGTAGTCTTTTTGATGATAAATTCAGAGGTAGACTTGAAGATATCGCAAAGAAGAAACATTGCAAGATTTATGTTCCATCTGGTGCGGTTTGTGGAATTGATGGTATATTGTCTGCATGTATTGATAAAATTGATGAGGTTACCCTTGTTACTACGAAATCTCCTAAATCTTTAGGAAAAGATTTTGATAGACGTACTGTTGTTTTTCGTGGTAGTGCAAGAGATGCTGTAAAGGAGTTTCCTCAGAATATTAATGTTGCTGCAAGTTTGTCTCTTGCTGGAGTAGGGTTTGATGAAACTCGTGTTGAAATAGTTGCAGATCCTGTTGCTACTAGAAACAGCCACAAGATTCTTGCCCATGGTGGTTTTGGTAGGCTTCGTGCAGAAATTGAAAATATGCCTAATCCGAATAATCCAAAGAGTAGCTACATGGCTTCGCTTTCTGCAATTGCTACACTTAAAAGAATTACTAATCCGATACAGATAGGGGCATGATTAACTCCACATATTTACTTTGTAATGCTATAAAGATAAAAAATAGTTTTATAGATTAGAATCTTGGAGATTTGACAATGAGATTTGAAATAAAAGATAGAGACGCAGCAGGGCGAATCTGTAAATTTACAACAAAACACGGAACAGTTACAACTCCAAATCTAATGCCAGTTATAAACCCAAATAAAATGATAATTACTCCAAAAGAAATGAAAAAACTTTTTGGAACAGAAATTGTTATTACAAATTCATATATAATCAAAAAAGATGAAAAACTAAGAGAAAAAGCACTTAAAGATGGTGTACACAGTCTAATAGATTTTGATGGCTCTATTATGACTGATTCAGGTACGTTTCAATCATATGTTTATGGAGATATAGATGTTGAACCATTAGAAATTGTTGAATTTCAAAAAAAAATTGGAAGCGACATTGGAACAATTCTTGATGTTTTTGGAACACCCGATCAAACATATGATGAAGCAGAAAAAAGTGTTAAAGAAACAATAAAACGGGCAAAAAAAAGCATAAAAATCAAAGAGGAAATGATTCTTGCAACACCTATACAAGGTTCTATTTATCCTGATATCAGAAAAAAATGTGCAAAAGAAATTTCTAAATTAAACTCAGATTTCTATCCTATCGGTGGAGTTGTTCCACTAATGGAAAATCAGTGGTATTCTGATCTTATAAATGTTATACTAAG
>JALHTX010000034.1 GCA_022866015.1 Thermoplasmatota archaeon | reverse complement strand
GCATAACCATAAAAATCATTACAATATGCTTCGTCTTCTGTTGGACTATAGGAATAATCATCCTTACCTAATAAATCTCCCTCGGAGACTGACATAATTTTAGCTATTGGAGATGCTGGATAATGGGGGAAGTTGGGGACTAAAAGATAGTCTTTATGGTTGAAGGTTAGATTTGTGCTCTGTGTTTTATCAAGTGTTATATTGGTCACATCAATTGGTCCAGAGATTCCCTCAGGGTTTGTACTCTGAGCATAAATCGTGTATTCCCCTTTTGGTAATCCATTGGTATTCCATTCGAAATTAAGATCCTCTTGATCTAAAAATCCATCACCTGATACAACAATCATCTTTTAAAACCATGATGGATCAGCAAGACTACTCTCATAGTTAATAATCTTATCAACTACGTTTTTAACTTCATTGTTGTTTCTACATGGCAACCTACCTAAACAAACATCAGGGGACAAATCAAGTATATCATTCTTCATACTAGTTCCTTTATGGTAGGCAATTGTTCCATCACTATTAGAATCCCAATTATCAAACACGGATTCATTATTATCATCCTTCTTATAAATATCAGCGTAATAAAGATCAGATATATATCCAGATTCACTATCTACTAAATTAGAATACCTTACTGGAACATGCCAACCTTTAACTCCATAGTTGGTGTGCTCTCTAGGGTTAGCCCATATTAGGTTTTTTAAACCACCTACTAGCAAAACGTATTTTACACCCCAAGTCTCAAGAGTATATTTAATGAAGTATTTTATCTGCTCAGGTTTATCTACACCATCGTACTGACTGTATATTTCATCAGTTGTCTTTATAACTGTTTTAACACCAATATTATTCTTATGATCAACGAGTCTTTTAAGATCACTAGTAAACTCAGGTGGCGCTATGATAACAAGATCATACGTACTAGTTTCTGGGAATGGATCTGAACCAGGATAATTATACTCTATTTTCAGACTAATATTTTTAGCATATTCACCTGTGTTGGTCATAGGATTATATCTAACTGGGTAAGTGTTTATTGTTAACAGGGTCTTATGTTCATTATTATCGTCAAGTCCAACACTCACATCGTAGCTAAACCAATTCTCAGGGAACAATTCATTAGAATTATACACTGCTTCATCCATTATCGGCTTACTAGAGCTTGCTATTGCATCTATTATTATTCTCTGAGGGGCAGGATATATCTTCTTTGATAAAACCATGGTTTCAATGTTTTGTACTTCACATTCAATATTACTTATTTTTGCACCAAAAGGCAATGTTAATGTTTCAGAGTGAGATGGAAGCATTGGTTTTCCAGGAATAAAAATATGATTATTGGTTCCTTCGACTAGTAGTTCAATAAATGAATCCTTTTCAACTGTTTTTGATTCTAAAAAAGTTTTACTTATAGTTATTTCTTTTTGAAAATTTGTTTGTGCGATACTTGTGTTTTTTCCTATTCCTATAGCAGCAATACAACTAATAACTAAAAATATTACTACAAAATATGTTAAACTCTTCATTTTTTTATCCCCCATATTAACAGATTTAAATAAGTATATATTTATTTATACTTTTTGTAAAAGATGAATAAAAGACGTAGTGTTGGAAAGGAGGGGAGAATTTTATTAGGGTAAGGAGAGGAATGGAAAGGATGAGAAAAATTTTTTTTCTCCCCGAAAATCCAACTCTAAACTATACTTTGTAAAAAGAGTTTAAAATGTTTTATTGTACAACTCTATCCAGATTTCTTTACAACTGTTATCAATAATTAAAAAACCAATATTTTTTATTCTTTTTTACTTGCTTTGCTTGCTACATTTTTCATAAGAAATGTTTTAATCTCATCAGGATCGGTTGACTCTATACCAAAATACTCTGGGAACAGCTTAGTTGTTGTAAGCATCTCTGTTGAACCATGTTTTTTAGTATGTATAAGCTTGAGTCCAACAAGTTCATCTACATGTTCATATGCTTTTTCACCAATCATACGGCGCAAGTTTGACTGTTTAACAGGTTGATGAAAAGCAATAAGTGTGAGAGTTTTTAAAAGATTACTTTCAATTTCAGGTTTTGAAATAATAGCACTCTGATCAGCATATTGTTTTTTTACTTGCATTGCATATTTATCACCTGCTTTTATAACTTCCATGCTGGTTTCATTTTTACGAGTAATGTTATAGTCTTCTATTAACTCTTCAAGAGTGGTTTTAATTTGATTACGACTTAGATTTGTAGCTTCGTTAATTTCACTGATGCTAACTGGTTTACTTGCTGAAAAAAGTACACTTTCAACTAGACGTTTTTCTTTAATACCCATATCTTTTACCTCCTATCTTTAACTATATTCATTGTTTTCAATAAATAAGATAATTTTCGTTTAATATTTATCAATTCGCATCCCTTTTATTATAGATTGAATAATGGTAAATGTAAATCATTTAAAAAACCTTTTCTTCTGTCTCGACATAAAAAGAATTTAACAAATTATTATTTTTAAACTATATCTTTTTAATTTTCTTTTTATTCCTTTATTTCTTTTATATTTTGCTTTGGGATAAAACCACAATCGAAGAAGTTACCATTAATAAATCGACCTATTATAACCCCCTTATCTGTCTTTTTTATTGCATCAAAGCTTTCTTTATCATTATCTGTATAGATAATTGTTGGATACAACATCATTTCACTTTTCTTTTTTATCATATCATCATTTACCATTTACAATCATATTGGTTTAGGTAAGGATTTTGTTATTTTCTATTACCTCAATATTAAAATTATAAAATTGAAGATAAATTGTTTTATTTAAAATATAGTCAAAAATTGAATATTATAAAAAATAAATAGGATTTTGCACAACTTTTTAAATAATACAACTGATATTAGGATATTATAATTCATAATCTTTTTTAAGTAAATAAAAACATTTAATTTAGATTTTCTCGATAGGAAGGTTACAGGGATTTACTGGTAAATTATTCAAGATTGATAATGCAGGGAAAGCAATTTGACCACATCTTTACTATAAATAAATCAGATTTCCTTAAGTGGATTAACCATATTAATTAATATCAGTGCCGAAAAATTTATTATATAGTATATTATATTATTCTTATCTTTTAAAAGGGAGGCAGAATAATATTATGAATAAGAAATATTTTTTTATAATTATTACTTTTTTACTCATTGAATCATTTTTTATATCTAATATAAATTCAAATTCTGTAATAATAGGAGTAAAAGATAATAATTTATATGATTTAGTACAAACGGATACAAATGTTGTTAATAAATCTACTTTATACACCGATAATCAATGTTGCTTTTTTTCTACAAATAACTCTAGCCCCACCTTTGAATATATAATTATTACCTCTAGAGATTTTGAAAATAGTAGTTTTCAAACTCTAATATCTCATAAATCTCAGTACATGAATGCAAGAATTGTCGCGGTTGAGGATATTCTATTGAATTCTAGTTTTTGGGTTAATGGGACTTATGGGGATGCAACAAATAATTCTAATGGTAATCCCTATATTAAGAATGGCGAAGAAGTTACAGCTAACTATGAAAGATTTAATGATAATGCCTCAAAAATAAGGAATTTTATAAGATTCGCCCATCAAAATTGGAAAACAGAATATGTACTATTAGGTGGAGATGTTCAGATAATTCCAGTTAGAAAATTTTATGTTAATATATCAGGATGGGAGGCTGGTTTTCTTTTTGATCGATCGATACAAGGTTGGATACCTTCAGATTTATATTATGGGAATTTGGATGGAACATGGAACGCGGATTTTGACGAAAATTTTGGGGAACGTGGAACTACTTCAACAAAAGATGAAGCTGATCTTTATTCTGAGGTTTTTATTGGTAGAGCATCTATTGATAATAATTGCGATATAGCAACCTTTGTTAAAAAAGTAATAAATTTTGAAACAACTATTAAACCAAAAGATATTTTATTGCATCAATCGAATATGACGGTTAATAAAGGACCTGACACAAGTGTAATCCCAGACGCATGTGCAAATTTAATTCCAGATTCGTATACAATCCATAAATTATATCAAAAAGATGGAATAATTGATAAAAAAAAATGGGTTGAATCCTTTAAAGAACCAGACAAATTAATTCATCTTCAAATAGGAAATGGAGATTATTTTGGTCCTACACTATCTGGGTATCAACTATTTTTAAATGAAGAACAATTGGAAATATTCACTAATTATGATATTGGACGATTAGACAATAAATTTTATCCAATTCATATTTCTATATCATGTCTGAGTGGAAATTTTGAAAATACCGACTGTTTAGCAGAAGAGTTACTTCTTTGGTCAAATGGTGGACCTTCTGCTTGTATTTTTAATTCAGAAGTTGGATGTGTAAAAAACGAAAACGCATTAGCATATTCTGGAGAGTATATCGAGCGATTATTCTACGAAATATTTGTAAACGAAACAAGTAATTTAGGTAAAATTAATCAATTTTCAAAATATCATTTTGTTAACCTTTCATATGATGATCCAAATTATAGATGGGTTATTTATGAAACTAATTTATTGGGTGATCCAGAAACCCCTGTTTTTGAAAAAAGAACTAACATAACTACTCCAATAATATATGTAGATGATGATGCTGTACCACCTTATGATGGTTCTCTAGAACATCCATATCGTTATATTCAAGATGGAATTAATAATGCAGATAATGAAGATAATGTTAATGTTAAAATAGGGACATATAATGAAAATATAATTATAAATAAAACAATTAAACTAATTGGCGAAAGTAAATATTCAACAATAATTGATGGTGGCGATATTGAAAATACTGTTATAATACAATCAAACTCCTCTACAATTACAAATTTTACAATATTACATAATAATTCTGATAAAAACAAAAAGGAATTTATAGGATTATTTATTCACAAAGATTGTTGGGGTAATACAATTTCTAATAATATCATTATTAAAAATAATAAGTATGGAATTTATATAAATGATTCCTGCCGCAATATTATTTCTAATAATATTATAACATTAAATGGCATGGGAATATACTTAACAAAAAATATTACTAGTAGATTTGAAAAACAAATCATATTAACCTGCAGCAATAAAATAGAATATAATAATATATCCTCAAATGAAGGATATGGTATTTATATACAAAATCTTCTTAATAATCATATTTATAACAATAATTTTATCAATAATAGCAGAGGTTCTGGTAGAGATGCGTATTATTTTATGAGTAGAAATAATGTGTGGAATGGCAACTATTGGAATGAACCAAGAACAGAACCAAAAATTATTTGGGGAAGATTCGGACCAATTTATCTGTTTATTCCATATATAAGGAATGGAATTATCTTTACGACATTTAAATATCTAAAAATTATAAATACAAAATTCCCAATTCCTGCTTTTGATAAAAATCCAGCTCAAAAACCTTATGAGATAAATTAAAAAGAATAAAATTCAAAGTAAAATAATAAAAATATTTTACTTTATTTATATCTATTTATATCCTAATAAATTAGTTATTTAATAAGGATTGTATGTGTTATATGTATATTTTGATTTATAATCATTTAAAAAGTTGTGCAAAATCCTATTTATTTTTTATAATATTCAATTTTTGACTATATTTTAAATAAAACAATTTATCTTCAATTTTATAATTTTAATATTGAGGTAATAGAAAAAGGAGGAATAAAAAAATGAATAAATGTGAAGAGTGTGGCAAAAAGCTGGGAATACTTCAGGCATATAATCATCCAGCATTAGGAAAAAAACACACCGTTTGCTGTAATTGTTTTGATAAAGTTTCTGAGAGTCTTCAAAAATGGACAGATTTTATTTTACCTTATGCTGATTTTTTCCAAAAATCAAATAAAGACAAGAATTTTGATTTTAATTTGAAAAATATATCTTATAGTTTTATAAAATTACAAAAAATATTTACTAATATTTTATAAACTTAATAGTGAAAGAAGGGAATTTTAAATTCTTACCTCTTCTGGAATTTATCCCCCACTTTTTCCCTTCTTTTTAATACATTAAATCGATATAATATTATTTGAGAATTTTTTTAAAAAATAATCCACTTATTTTATTACTCTTCAGGTATATATAACAATTTATAAAGTTTAGCATTATGAACATATGTATAATTTTTTATCGAAAGCGGAAAACTTTGGGTTAAATCATCCATAATCTTATGAAAATTATCCAAATCAGTAATCCAGAAATCTAATTCTAAATCATAATAACCAATTGATTTATCAACCATGACTAAGTGTGGATTGTTTCTTATATAATTGATAATTTTTCCTCTTTCATTATAATCATTGAGATTAATATTTACTTTGAAGAATTGATACCCAAGTTTCAAAAAATCTATATCAACTCTAAACCCCTGGATTACCTCCATTTTAATCAATTTTTTTATTTTATTATTTACTGTATCTACAGATATATTTAGATTTTTGGCAATGTCTAACGTTGGTATTCTTGAATCTTTAGATAATAATTTTAATATCTTGAAATCTGTTTCATCAATATTTACCTTTTTTCCTCCAGCAGTTAAAGCATATTTCTCTCTATGAATTTTATCATATTCTTCTAATAAAAATGAATTTCTATATTGTGTTAATTGAATATAATTACAAAAAATTTGATTTTGAAAATAATGATGATATTTTTTTAATGTTTCTTCCCAAAATATATGAAAATCGTTTAATTCTTTAACCCATATGAGTACAGCTAAGTCATAATTTCCCTCAAATAATCCTACCCACCAACTATATTTATTGTTAACAAAATAATTGGTTATTTCCTCTCTTTTTTCGGGAGTTATATGTCTAAAAACTAAATAAAACCTGAAGCAATTATAACCTAATTTAAAAGAGTCAATTATAGTATAAAAATTTCTGATTATCTGTCTATCTAATAGTCTTTTTATCCTATAAGTTACAACATTTTTATGTAATCCTACTTTTTTTCCAATTTTTGAGTTAGATTGTCTTGAGTCATAATCTAATTCATATAATATTTTTTTATCTTTTAAATCTAATTTCTCCATATTATTGTGCATAATCAAGTTTCTTTTAAATTTTTTCCCATTTTGAACATATTTTTATTTATATTCTTTTTTGCATCGTATAGTTCCACCAAATATTATCTAATAAATTTCTTTAAATATAAACTTTTGAAACTAATATACAATTGAAACCTCATTGAATTATTGTAAGAAATAATTTATCTATACATTGTAATATATGATGGGAAAATGAATATCGAAGAAAGAATTAAAATGTTTAAGGATGTCTTTGCGCCTAAATCTGGTGAAAAAATATTGATTTTAATAGATATTCCACATGATAATATAAAGGATTCAAGATCATGGAAAGAAAGGAGAGAAATGGCTAATGATTGGTATAAAACCTTTGAAGTTTTAAGTAAAGAAATTGAATTATGTATTGATATTCATAAATACAAAGCTACTGGATTTCATAATGCACCTATCCCGCAAGAAATTATCGATATTGCGCATAAATCAAATTTAGTAATTGCTTTAACTGAGTACTCTGGAACGGTATCATTAAAACAAGTATGTGATACTGATGGCTCAATAACCCGATGTGCTAGTATGCCTAAAGCAGAAAAAAGGATGGAAAAAACAGCATTTATTGCTAATTATAATTTAGTTCAAAGATATGCAACTGCAATTGAAAAAATGCTAAATAAAGCAAATGGCGCTGAGGTTTTATTTTCTACTTATGACTCTTTATATCTTGATTTAAGAAATCGTATTGCTAAATCAGATTCGGGTATCTGTCATAAAGTAGGACAATTTATAAATTTTCCTAGTGGCGAAGGATTTAAGGCCCCTTATGAAGCAACTATAGACGAAATTAATAAATTTGGAACGAGTAAAACCAAAGGAATTTTACCAATTAATCTAAATGGTAAAATTGTAAAGTGCATAATTAAAAATAATAAAATTATTAAAGTTCAAGGAAAAAATAAAAAAGTTGATGAGCTGAATGAATTATTAAAAGAAAATGATACACGAAGAAACATTGCAGAACTTGGTATAGGATGTAATCCAAATGCGGTTGTGACTGGTAATATATTAGAAGATGAAAAAGCAGGTGGATTGCATATAGCTTATGGAACAAGTACTCATCTCGGAGGAAAAATAAAAAGCGATATGCATCAAGATATATGTTATGCAAAAAACCTTCCAATTGAAGCAAAATCACTCACTCTTATAAATAACGACGGAACAAAAACTGAACTTTTAAACAATGCAAAATTAAGATATAAAATATTAAAATAAAATTCTTTCTGATTTTATACAAATGATAACCGTTATAATACTTTTTTAGTTATAATTTTTTTTGTATCAGATTTCAATTTAATAAAATATAAAATCAATAGTATAGGTCCATAAATCCAGCCAGAATATAAAAAAACACGACTGAAGCCAAGATTTGTAATTAATGTTCCGCTAAATGACATCCCTCCCATTTCACCTACATTTGTTAAACCTGATAAGATTGAATATTGTGCGGCTCCAACTTTTGGATTGGTTATATCCATAAACATTGCGGAAACAATCGTATAATGTCCACCATGTAAAAATCCAATGATGCTCCAGAGAATAATTAGTTTTTGCCATGAGTTCGCAAAAATTAACCCTGTTGTAAAGATCAGATTTAGTCCAAGAAACAGAGCTAGAGATCCTTTTCTTCCATATTTGTCAGTTAAAAATCCTCCTATAATATTACCTATCATAGTTGACAAAGGTCCAATTGTCACAAAGAGTCCAATTTGTCCTATTTCTAAATTTAATACTGTTTTCATGTATATTGGGACAACAACACCAAGTAATCCAAAGCTAATAGAGGATAATAGACCAAATAATGCTATTAATTTTGTTGTATTGTTTTTGAATTCTTTTATAAGAACTTTTCCGATTTTTTGTCTTGTTTTAATAATTATTTCTTCTTTAATAATAAATGAAAAAATTATAACAATTAAAATAAGAAAACCTGAACAAATAAAAGCGATGTGATATCCAAAAATCCCTGCAATATTGCCAATAAGTGAAGTACACAAAGCCATTCCAAAAAATTGTCCACTAAACATAGCAGCATTTATTTTTCCCCTATTTTTTTCTGTTGATAGCTGGATTGCCCAAGCATCAGCAGAGACGTCTAATAAAGCAACGCCAGTTGATGCAAGTATAATAAGTAATGTGAAAGGAATTAGTGCTGTTTTTGGATCGATAATTGATATTATAATAAGGGATGAGGCACTTAAGATTTCTCCTATTATTATAAATCTTTTTCGTCCAAATTTTTTAAAGTAATCAACGATTCCCCCAAAAAAAAATTTTAATGCCCATGGAATAGTCGTTAATCCAACAACAATAGTTGTTATAGATAGATCTATATCTTTTTCTATAAAGTAAATTGGAATAATAACAGTTGCTAGAGCATAAATTATTCCTTCTAAAAAATATAAACTGCCAAAAAAAGGATATATAAATAACCTATTTTTAGCTAAATCTATCATATATTTGAATAAAATAATAAAGATATAAAATTTACTATAAAAATAGTAAAACTGTTATATAAATAAATATTTATTTCTATATTTTATAACAACAGCTAATGAAATAAGGTCTAAATAATGCAAAAAGACAATATAAATTATCGCCTTTCTTGCTTAAAAAAATATGGGAAAACTTCATTATCACATCTAACACTATCAAATTCTTTATCTATATTTTGTGGTGATTGGGATGGTTATATTGCCTATAAGAAAATTTTTAAATGTGCAATTGTTCTTGGAGATCCTATTGTACCTGCAGGCTTATTAGAACAGGCTTTAAAGGATATAAAAGAGTGGGCTAAATCAAAAAAATTACAGATTTTTATATTTGTATGCACAAAAAATGGGTATGAATCTTTTGAAAAACAAGGATTTAAAAGAGTTTGTTGGGGTTACGAAGCATTAATAAATTTAAATAAATTCAATATAAAAGGAGGAAAAAAGGGAAGTATTAGGCGAAGTATTAATCACGCAGTAAAAAATAACTTAATAGTTAAGGAATATGGATATATTTCTAATAGAAATAAAAATATTGAAAACGAGATTCAAAGAATCACCAATGAATGGTGCCAAATTAAAAAGATTCAAGAACCAACGTTTTTAATAGGAAAGGTAGATTTTGAAAATAATTACGGAACTAGATATTTTATATGCAAACACAATAATAAAATTGTTGGTTTTTTAAAATATTGCCCAATATTTGGAAAAAAGAATAGCTATTATTTAGACCTTGGTAGAAGAAGCATAAAATCACCTCGAGGAACAATTGATTATCTAATAGTTAAGTCATTTGAAAAACTTAGTAAAGAGGGTATAGAAAAAGTTTATTTTGGGCCTTCACCTTATTCCTTCTTATCACCAGATATTACGAAATATTCTCACCTTAGCGAAAAACTATTTGTCTTATTAAGACCATTATTTGAATTAATATATCCTGCTAAATCTGAATTTTTTTTCAAATATAAATATGCTACAAGTTGGGAACCAAGTTACGTATATTACTATCCACGTTTAAACATTAGAATGTTACTATCACTTGTTCATTTTGTATATCCAGGAGGGTTTGCATCGATTTTCCTTCAAAAAACAAAATATATTTTAAAAAAAAATAATTATAATGAACTATAAATAATATGATATAGAAAATTTTTTGATATTATTAGTGAAGAAAATTAAAAATTTTTAGATGATATTGAACAATATATCTAAACTTTAGTGCTTTGAAAAATTGTATTTATTTATTTTTAAATTAGTAATTTTGTATAATAACTGTATTTTATAACGATTTTTAATCAATTAATGTTATGGCAATATTTTTCAGAATTTTAGAATATTATATGTAAATTTTATATTATTTTAATAAATAAATCTTTGGAAATAATTAAATACCGTAAAAATATTAAATATAGAACAAAAATAGCGGTGTAAACTATTGCTAAAATTAATAAAAATAAAAATTTTATTCATAATTATAGTTCTATTAACTTTTTCAGGTTTTATTTCATACCTGTATATCTCCAATGTTATTAGTACCAAAAAGGACGTAAGTACTGAGAAAATTGAGCCAGTTAAGAACATATCAGATAATCGTATTAGTCCACTTATAAATCAGGGTTTAATTCTAGAAATTTATAGAATTCGTAATAGAGGATTACTTGATATTATTATGAAAAGTGGTAATAATTGGAGAAACAAACCTTTATTTTTTATAGATACAATTATTGATGATTTAAAATATTCAAGTTATGAAAAATCTGGTTTTACTTTTAATACCTGGGACTCAATTTTTCAAGGTTTTAGAATTATTAGAGATGCTGAAGAAGAGCAGCAAAAATCTACAATAAAAATAACTATTATCGAGACGAAGATTAAAAATTTTTTAGGAATAGAAGACAGTGTAAAAGAAAAAATTAATATCATATATGATTATCGTTCAGGTCGCTGGAGTGGAGATGATTTTTTTGGTGATAAGGATGGTTATGGACATTATATAGGAAAATATTATGAGATATGGTTCAATATTTATCAAACTGATTATAACCATGATGGAATTCCTTATTGGACTGAAGTAAACATTTTAAATGTTAGTCCCTATGAGGATAACTCGAAACTTGATCCTGATGGGGATGGTATTCCCACTTCATGGGAATGGAAATGGGGATACAATCCTAATATATGGGATGACCATGCCAATCTAGATCCCGATATTGATGGCTTAACAAATATAGAAGAATACAAAATGGCAAAATGGTATGCTGATCCATTTTCTCCAGATATCTATATAGAATCAGATGGTATGCAGAAAGGAGGATTTTTTAACTGGAACCATATTTTATATGAGGAATCTCAACAAATTATTATAGAAAGATTCTGTCGACATAAAATTAATTTATATATAGATAATGGATGGCCAACTGGACTTGTTAATGGTGGTGGTGAGCTTTTACCGTATGTTAATATAATCTCTTGGGATTCTGGATCAATAACACAATTTTATAACAATCATTTTGCTGAAGAAAGGAAAGGGATTTTTAAATATCTGATTATATGTAATAGTGCAGGACCTTCAGAAGCGTGGAGTGGAAATACAATCTTTAATAGATTTGATACAATGGTATGTGGAAATAACGCTAAGATGATTTTTATTTATCAAAGGGCTTTTACGCCTAGAACTCAACGTTTATTAATGGCTGCTTCAGTATTACATGAACTTGGACACTTATTAGGAATAGAGCCATATACAATTCAAGGAAATGATAACATATCTTTTTTAATAGATGCTAATACGATAGGACAAATAATTAAGAAATTTAAGAATTATATAAACGAATGGGGTAATTATAAAAGCGTTATGAACTATCTATATATATTTGATAAAAATCTTGTGGATTATTCGGATGGGCGTAATGGATACAATGATCAGAATGATTGGGAGAAGTTTTATTTACCTTTGTTCAAGATTGAAAATAATGTTATATGTGAGCCAGGTATTCTACCGCCGGCAATAGACAAAGTTATTAATAAAAATGTAAGTATAGTTCTTGACGGATGGGAATATAGCAAAAATTTATCACAATTTTATATTGATAGCAAAAATGGTTTTTCTCCAATTAAATATGATTTTATGGTATTTATCAAAACTAAAAATGCTTCATACCAAAGTGATAGAGATATTAGAGTCTATGCTAGGCCTTTAGTTCCTATATCAGGATGGTCTCTAATTGAAGAGACGTATCTTGATGATTTTTTAAATGGTTAATAAGACATCATTAGTTGAAGTACTTTTTATAATTGGATTTCAGCAGAGATTAATAGATAATTTGTCATTCTGATTATAGTTTCTCTCCAACAAATATACACATTTCTTTAAATTCTACATTTTTAAAGATTTTTATAGAATACCCATTTTTTTCAAAATATTCCTTCAAAATGTTAATATCCCATTTCAGAAGAGATTCTGGATAAGAAAAATTTATTTTACCTTTTTTTTTAAGAAATTTATCCATTGATTCTGGTTCAAAAAAAATTATTTTGCCATTTTTTTTAAGAATTTTATCGATTGTTTGGAAGGTATGAGTTTGTTTTTTTATTGGTATACAATACAATGCTGTACTAGAAAGTATTATATCAAAAAAATTATTTGGAAAATCTATTTTATCTGTAATGTCCGCTGTAATAAATTTACATTTATCTTCAACAAATTCAATTTTTGCATTTCTCTGAGCATTTTTTAATGTATTACCAAAAAAATCAATTTTTATTTTATTTATAAAAAAATCTTTATAACTATCATATTTATGTTTATAAATATCTATTCCATATACTTTACCATCTTTCAGAAATTTAGCAAAACCAATGGCGAGTATTCCCGCACCAGTTCCAATATCTAGAATTGTTTCATTGCCTTTTAAATTTGCAATTTCAATCATTTTTTTTAAATATAAAATACGACGATTTTGAAAACTTTTTTTAAATAAAATAATACCTATGTAGGTATAGAGTAAAATACTAAAACAACTAATTAAAAATATTATATAATATGAAAATTGAAGAAAAATACTCTCAAATATAAGTAGAATTATGAAAATAAAAAGTAGCATACGTAAGATAATGCTATGTAGTGGGTATCCGTAATAAGCAGTTTGTTTCATTTTAATGGATATTTTATTCTTATATTATAAACCCTTTTAATTGAAAAATTTAATATCAAGAAAATGATTAATCTACATGTTATGATATATGATGAGAAAATAAATATTCAAGAACGAAGTAAAATGTTTGGGAAAAACAAAAACTCCATAATTGAATAAAGTATTCAAAGAAAATTATCAACAAGAGCTAATTAAATGAGGATTAATTAATGCAAAACAACAATTTAAATTATCGCCTTTCTTGCTTAAAAAAATATGGAAAAAATTCATTGTCACATCTAACACTATCAAATTCTTTATCTGTTTTTGGAGGTGATTGGGATGGTTATATTGCCTATAAGAAAATTTTTAAATGTGCAATAGTTCTTGGAGACCCTATCGTACCTGCAGACTCATTAGAAAAGGCTTTAAAGGATATAAAAGAGTGGGCTAAATCAAAAAAATTATTGGTTTTTATTCTACCTTGTACACAAAACGGTTACGAATTTTTTGAAAAGCAGGGTTTTAAAAGAGTTTGCTGTGGTTTTGAGCCAATAGTAAATTTAAATAAATTTAATTTAAAAGGATCTAAAAAGAGCAATATTAGGAATAATATTAATCATGCGGTGAGAAATAACTTGATAGTTGAGGAATATGGATATAATTCTAATAGAATTAAACTTATTGAAAAAGAGATACAAAGAATCTCAAATGAATGGTGCCAAATTAAAAAGATTCAGGAACCGACATTTTTTGTAGGAAAAGTAGATTTTGAAAATAATTACGGATCAAGATACTTTATATGTAAATACAAAAATAAAATTGTTGGTTTTTTAAAATATAGCCCGATACTAGGAATAAATAGCTATTATTTAGACCTTGGTAGAAGAAGCATAAAATCACCTCGAGGAACAATAGATTATCTATTGGTTAAGTCATTTGAAAAATTTTATGAAGAGGGCATAGAAAAAGTTCAATTTGGAACTTTACCTTATTCATTCTTATCACAAGATATTTCAAAATATTCTCACCTTATTGAAAAGCTTATTGTATTATCAAGACCATTATTTGAATTAGTATATCACGCTAAATCTGAATTTTCTATCAAGAATAGATATGCTACAAATTGGGAACCAAGTTACATATATTACTATCCCCGTTTAAAAATTAGAATGTTATTATCACTTGTTCATTTTGTATATCCAGGCGGGTTTGCATCGATTTTCCTTCAAAAAACAAAATATATTTTTAAAAAATAACTATAATGAACTATAAATAATTTAAATTTCACTTATATAAGCTTATTTTTTTATATTCCCGGGTTTGCACTATTTTTTTATTATAAATATTTCTATCTAAACTATATTTCATTTTATTGTGCATAGTATCATTTTAGTAATTAATATTTCCAGTTATGCACATATTTTCTAAAATACATTTTATCTTGATTAATTTCATTAATGGAATTAGGTGAAAAAAAATGGATGAGAAAAGAAAGGAGGTGAAACAAAAATGGATTTCAATGGTATAATGCTCCCACCAATTCCACCATTCATGGGCGGACTATTTGGTTGGTTTTAAAGTTTCCTTTGCTCCTAAGGATAAAATCAGATTATACTATTCTGATCAACAGGAGCATTATTTTATATTTTTTACGAGTAATGTTGTAGTCTTCTATTAACTCTTCAAGAGTGGTTTTAATTTGAATACGACTTAGATTTATCGCTTCGTTAATTTCACTAATGCTGACTAGTTTACTTGCTGAAAAAAGTACACTTTCAAATAGATGTTTTTCTTTAACACCCATATCTTTAACTATACCCATTGTTTTCAATAAATATACCAATTCTAGTAATATATTTATTTTATTTTAAATTTCATTATATTTTTCTGTCCAAAGTTAGTCAATTACACAATATTCTGATGACATAATCAATCTTTACAAAGTAATATGAGTATGATATTAAATTTTAACTATTTATCTATAAATTTTTTCTTCAACTCGTATTCTTGCTATAATTTTTTGACAATTTTTACAATACCAAAAGACAGGTTTCCAAGTTTGTTTATTTCCTTGTCTAAAGACAGCATATAATTTAATCATTTTCTTTTGACAATTTCTACAAATTTCCCCTTTAAAACGATTGTCCATTCTCGTATTGATAGTATAATCGAATTTGCATTTCCCTTTTGCACTCCCATTAAAAATTTTACAGTTAAAACAATAATATGCTATGGGGATCCATTTTTTTCCCTCTTTTTTGTTTGAATGATAATATAATTTTTTTGTTGTTTTATTACATTCTTTACATTTCATTTATTTTCACTATTGTGTATAACATATTGATAAAATGTTATACACATTATAAAGTAGTATCATACAAGTTTAAATAGAAGAATTACTGAAGAAAAATTGATTAATTATTGTCTATTGAAATGTTATACACATTTCGATTTTGTTCAATAGGGGAAATGATTTTTATCTTTTTTTATTGTTATACACATTTTTCTCCTTATAAAAATGATTTATTTTAAATTGTTATACACATTTTTTTTATGAGTTTATAGGAGTAATTTTATATTTTCTTGAATTATCGGTAATATATAATCAAGTTAAGTATATCGACATTATCTTTTTCCGGGAAACCGGGGCAAAGCCCCTATGCGTCACACATTTGTTTGAAATCAAATCGGAGAAGGGTGTGACGTGACCTTCCGGTCACCATTTTCTCGGGTTTTTTTTGGTATTGGATACTTTAACACCTTCCCATCACGGAATATGTATCCATATCCTTTTTTGTAATCTACTTTTTGATAATTTGTTATATGTCCATCTGGATATTTTATTTTTACAGCCATATATATAATATATTCGTCATTTGACTATAAAGATTTCATAGGCTGAGTGAAACTACTCCTATTGGAACGGCTAACAATCCTTCCAAAATGAACATATATCACATTTACCCTTTAACTCGTCTACTCCACAGTTTTCAATTTTCTGTATTAAATCCTTTAAAGCTAATTTAAATCGCTTATTAGAATCAATTATATCTGATCCCTTATTTTTAATACAATTTAATTTCTCTTTAGTTTTATTGTCCTTTAAAAAATATAATAAAAAAGATTCATACCATTCTCCATTATAAATATCGCTTAAACATATTACATTACATTTATTTGGCATAACATAAATACTAACTTTATCTTTTATCACTTTTATCTGTACATCATCAGTTTTCTCGATATTACCTTTAATTAAAGATTCTATAATATCATCAATTGGCCTCTTTAACAATTCTATAAAATCATCTTTTATCTCATTTTTATTCTTATTAGATTTATTTCCTAAATCATTCTTTATTTTTTGTGTTATATACACTTCAAAGCTCTTTAATTCAGTATTTAATTCTTCAGCAAAAGTATTCATTAAATCAAAATTCATTGAAATATTATTATGTTTATCTCTTAAATGTTGAAATGTCCATTTATATTCATCTGTATCTTCTTTGTCTATAACCTCGAGAGTAATCGAGAAATTACTATAAATTGGTTTAATATTGACTAATTTTACAAGAATTTCTTTCCACAATTTTTCTTTATGTTTCTCTTTAAATTTTATTCTTCTATTAATATAAGGCATAATAACCACTGGTACTATTATAACAACACATATTATGGTGGCAACTCCAAGAATTACTTGAATAAAAGAAATTTCATCCATAAACAAAACATCAAATAACAATTTAAAAAGTATTGGAATAACAATTAATGGGTACAATTTTTGGAATGTTGCATAATTCTCATATATTTCCATAATTTATAATAAATTAGAAAGAGATTCTAACTATCTCTTCAATAAAATTTAAAAACATACAAATACATTCAAATATAAGAAAAGTCAATTAGAAATTCACAACTTAACAGTATTATTATCCCAATTATAATCAAAACTATTCCAATTATTTTAACAATCATTTTTTTCCCCTTTTTTTTATTTTATGCAATTTGCCCAAAGTAGAAAACCCAGTTCTGTGTTTTCTACAACTTTTGGTCTAATTGCTTTTTTCTAATAATTCAATCTGTTTCTTTAAATCTTGATTTTCTTTGATATAATCTTTAAGAATCTTTTTAGATTTAATTTTGATATTATAATCAAGGTCTAACATAGACATTAACTCAAATAATTCAGTAATTTCTTTTACTTTAACTTTTTTTAATTCTATTTTTATCATATTTTTTTATTTTTGTTTAAACATTTTAATTATTAAATTTGTTTTTTCTGAATTTTCATCTTCTAAAGATTCTATAATTTTATCATCTAAATCCTGTAATTTAGAAGTTGTTTTTAAAAGTTTAAATATTCCTTCAAATTTATTATTTAATTCATTAATTTCTTTTTCATGTTTTAGTTCAAGTATTTCTTTTTGTTTCATTAAAAGTTCATGTGTTGCAGGTGTTTCCTTTCTTTTTTGTTTCAAATATTCTTCATAACCTTTTGTTTTATTATGGTCGTATACTTCCATCATTGCTGAATTATGACTTAATCCAAGTTGATTTTCAATATGTGTATTTGGTGTTCCATTTTTTCTTTCATTTGTTATTCTTGTATGTCTAAAATCATGTGGTGTTATATTCCTTAATCCTGCTCTTTTTGAAATAACTCTAAATGATTTTTCAAGTCCATTAATAGTAGTCCTAGTGTTATGATAAACTTTTTTTGTCTTTTTATCTGTATATGTCGATGTAATCCATAAAGGTTTATTACTTTCATTTTTGAAAGGTTGATAACTCTCAACCCATTTTAATAAATGTTCAGCTCTACCATAATATGAATTATCTCTTGGTTGTCCTTTGCTCTGTGGAAAGAATACTTTTGTAAATTCACCATCATAAACTACACTATTTGAGTTCATGCTTAAAAGTTCACTTGCCCTACAACCAAAAAGATATAATGTTTCCAACATCGCTTTATGCATTACTTTGTATGTGCAATCAAGCATTCTTTGATATTCTTCTTCAGAAACCACTCTTTCCCTGTATCTAGGGCTCTGTCTATACATCTGAATAGGATTCTTATAATTAGGTTGAATCCTGCTTATACATTCGGGATATTGGCTTTTAGGCAATTTAAAAAGCCAATTATAGAATTTCTTTAATTTTCGTAATCTATCATCATAAGCAGATATAGAATAAGTCTTTAGATAATCCAAAATTTCTTGTTCAATAACCTTTTCGAAATTCTTGTCTTTAATATGTTCATTAAAAGACTTTAAAATCCATTTCTCTAATTCAATTGTTTTATTTCTAACTTTTTTTACTTCTAATAAATACTTCAGATATTGTTTAATAATCTGTTCATTACTCATGAACTAGGTAACTATCTTTTTAATTAAATACCTTTCCTTATGTGAGATATTTTCAATAAATATCTTTCCATATGGAAAATGTTTCTGATAAACATTTATCTTATTATCATATGCAAGAAACAATATACTTATTAGAACCTTTATTATTTCTTCACGGTTTTGTTTTTCACATATTTCTGGTAGAGTCATAGTTTTTTTATGCTGTTTTTTTATTCTTTCCCATATTACTTGTATGTCTTCTTCCAGATGATCCTCATGAGCAGTTCCTTTCATTCTTTTTCGTGCAAGATCTGATAGTCTTTCTCTTTCTTGTTTTCTTTGTTCATCTAGTATCTGGTATTCCTCTGATTCTTTTTTTGCTTGATCAAAGGCAGTTAAAAGTTCTATTAATGTAACTTTTCTTTTTGCATCTCGACGTAATGGTTTATCAAGTGGTGGCTCTGGCATATTCATAACTAAGTTTGTATAAGAATATGCATTATCACTAGTTAGATACTGTTCACTAGGTAAGTCTGCCCAGTCAAATGGCTCATAAGTTTCTGTTTTATTTTCCATAGAAATTATTAAATCATTGCTTTGTAGTTTAAGCACTTTCCAAGCCATATAAATAATTCTACCTGCGGTAATTAAATCTATTTTTTCATCTTTTGCACGCTTCAAATACATTGTTGAAAAACTAACAAGGTCTATATCCCAAGGATTTAGATGCTGTTGTATTACTAGTTCAAATGCTATTGCTATACTTCTTTCAAAAGGGTTTTCCATTGATATATGCTCGCCAGATTCTGTTTTCTGAAGCATAGTAACATACTGATTTATTCGTGCTGCGTCATCTTTTTCATCAATAAGTGATTTGTGAAAAAGTAAATGATTTATAACTTCATTGTCGATTTTAATTTGTTGCAATCATTTTCCCTCCTTCGAGTTTAAATTCTCCATCGACGCTTACTGCTGACGGGTCAATATTTCCAATCATCTCAGAAATACCAGTATCACGCATTGTTACACCATACACATAATTTGCTTCTTTAAGTGCTACTTTTCGCAGTGATACCATTATAAATTGGCTGTCTAGTGCTTTTTGTTTAACCATGCGACTGACAGTTTCTGCGTTTATCCCATCTAAAAACATATCAACTTCATCAAGCACATAAAATGGGCTTGGATCATAATGCTGTATTGCAAAGATAAATGCAAGACTTGCAATGCTTTTTTCACCACCAGATAAAGCATTTAAAAGAAGTACTTTTTTACCGCGTGGACAGGCTTTAATTGTCATTCCACCTTCAAAAATAATATCTGGGTTTTCAAGTTGTAATTCTGCTTCTCCACCCTCTGAAAGCTGTGCATAAATCTCTTTAAAGTTTTTATTTACCGCATCAAAAACTTCAAAGAATCTTTCTTTCTTTTTTTCTGTTATTTCATCTACAAGTTTAATTAAGTTTTTTTTCTGTTCTTTTAAATGTTTAATATCTTCATCAAGCTTGTTTTTACGTTCAGATTGATGTTCATATTCCTCAAGTGCTCGCATATTTACTGGTTCAAGTTCACGCATTGATTCTTCTATTACTTTCATAGAATCCTTTAAAGACTCAACATTTGCAAGTTTTTCATCAGTTTTTAATGCAACATTATAAAGTTTTAACTCTTGGTCCAGCTCATTTATTGTATCATCAAGAGTGGGAATGCGATATTTTGCCCTAGAAATAAGATCATAATATGATTCAATACGTGTGTTAATCTTATCAAGCTCATTTTCAATAGTAATAGTTTTACGATAAATACCATCACGTCTCTGAGTATATTCTTTTATTTTACCGGTCATCTTTTCTTCTATTTTCATTAATGCATTTAACTCGTTATTAAAACCAGAACGTTTTTCTTTAAATTCTTTTATGTTTTCTTTAAATTCATTTATCTGTTTTTCTTTATTTTCAATATTTTTTTCTAGCTCTTCTTTTCTTTCGACTAAAAGCTGGATTTTTTTAGTTAATGCTTCTTTATCAGAATTGGAAATAAGTACATTTTCTTGTAATTTTGAAAACTTTTCTTCTAGACTTCTTGCTTTCTGAGCCAACTCTTTTTTAGTACCTTTTAAAAGAAGTTTTCCTTTTTCATCTTTAATTTTATCAAGTTCATTTATTCTTAAATTATATTCATCTATATTGCTTATAAGCTGCTGTGCTTCTGTGGTAAGTTCTTTTTTTTCATTGTTTTTTTCAAAGAGTTCTTTATTTAAAATTTCAAGTTTACCTGCAAATTCTTTTCTTCTAATGTATAGATCTTTAATTTGAATGTCACTTGCTCCTTTACTGCGCATTTCACCAAGACTATTTTCTACTTGAACTATTTCTTTTCTTAGACTTGCTAGTTCCTGAATTAAGATCTCTTGGTTTTTAACTGCAGCATTAAGTTCATTTGTAATTTCATCTAAACGTGTTCTATCATTTTTGCTAAAGGAAAGCTGTGCTTTTGAAATACTGCCTCCTATCATAGCTCCAGTTGCTTCTATGAGACTACCTTGTAAATCAACGAGTCTTACACCACCCATTAGTCGTCTTGCATCATCAAGAGTATCTACTACTAAAGTATCTCCAAATACATACCAGAAAGCTCCGTGGTATTCGGGTTTGAATTTAACAAGATCAATTGCAAAACCATGTGCATTTGGATCGTTTTTTGCCATGAGTGCTTGACCACGTGGTTTACCAGTAATCATTTTATTTAATGGTAAAAAAGTTGCACGACCAAGATTTTGTTTCTGTAAAAACTTAATTGCTTTTGCTGCAACTTCATCGTCATCAACGATGATACTTTGCATACGGTTACCGGCTGCAATTTCAAGTGCAGTTTTATATTTCTCATCTACTTTAACAAGCTCTGCAATTGTTCCATGAACCCCTTCAAGAATTTTTTCATTTCTTGCTTTTAAAACTTCATGAACTGCGCGGTTATATTGACCACTTACCGATTGAATTGCATCAAATTCTGCTTGTAATTTTGCTTTTTCTCGCTCAAGGTTGCGTATCGTATTTTCAATATCTGTAAGCTGCTCTGTTAATTTTGCTTCTTTTTTCTTATTATCAAATAGATTTTTTTCAATAATCTGTGTTTTTTTATTTTTTTCTTTTCCTTCTTTTTTAGATTCTTCGCTTTGCCATTCTATATCTTTTAATTCAAACTCATATGTATTCTTTGTTTCTTCAAATTCTGCAATTTGCAGGTTTATTTTATCAATATTTTCATTTAATCTGTCTTGTTTAAGTTTTAGTTCATGAATTTCTGTATTTTTCTGGTTATACTCCTCGCGCATTTTTGTAAGTTCATGTGCAAGATCCATTGATTTATCATCAGATTGAGCAATGTTTTCTTTTAAATTAGTAAGCTCATTGTCTTTTTCTTTTAATATTTCTTGCTTTTTCTGTATATCTTCTTCAAGTTTTTCTTTTTGTGAGATATTATCATCTAGTTCTTTTTGCAATTTTTCAAGATTTGTTCTAAGCTCTATTTGCTCATTTTGAAGGTTTTGTATTTCGTCATTTGAGTAATTAACTCTTTCTTCAATTTTAATTTCTTCACTACGGATGCTATCTATTTTTTCTTTGATTTCTTTTACTTCATCTCCACCGACATCTGCGATTTGTACTTCTATTTCCTCTAATTTTTTCTTGTCATCAGAGTATTCTTCTTTTAACTTAATGTTTTTTTCATCAAGTTTTGTTTTTTCAACTTCATAAGATTCTATTTGTTTTTGTATTTCTGCTATTTGTGTTTCTACATCTTGTTTTTTCTTTAAAGCAATTTTAGCTTTTGTTTCATAAAGCTGATCTTTTAGTTCTTTGTATCTATATGCTGCATCACGATCGTTTTTAAGCTGGCGAATCTGAGTATTTATTTCGTTTAAAATAATGTTAATTCTTTCAAGATTGCTATCTACTTCTGTTTTTTCAGTTTCTGCTTTTTTAATGTCAGAATCAAAATTACTAATACCTGCGATATCATCGATAAGTTTACGACGTTCTACTCCTCCTCTTTCAATAAAACCAGTAATATCACCTTGTTTTACAATATTATAACCATCACCACTCATACGAGCATGGGTAAGTACATTTATAAAATCAGAAAAAGTAGCAGATTTTTCATTAATGTAAAATTTACTATAGTAATTGTTAGGATCATTTTTCAAAGGTGCACTTTTTATCATACGTGTAAGAATAACCTCATCAGAATCTACAGGCATTTTGCGTTCTTTGTTGTCAAAAACAAGTGATACTTTACAATATTTTGCAGGGTTTTTATGTTTTTTACCTCCGTTAAAAATTAAATCTGTTAGTCGTCCTGCACGTACAACCTTGCTACTTTTTGGTCCAAGAACAAATAAAATAGCGTCAGCGATATTACTTTTACCAGAGCCATTTGGCCCGGTAATTGCAGTAAAGCCTGGGAAAAATGGAACACTTAATTTCTGACCGAATGATTTAAAATTCTCCATTCTAACTTCTTTAAGATACAGATCTCATCCCTTCCTGCTTAGTATAAATAATTTTTTCTTTAAATCACCCTAATTGCATCCCTTTATTTCTAAAACGATTTTTAGTATATAAAATTTTTTAATGGATAGGCTTCATCCCGAAATAGATAATTAAGGAGAAAGCATTCATCTTTTCCTTGGATGGGATGCGCAAAGAAAAGAATTAATCCAAAAGTTGCGAACCATGTGAACCATAACTTCACCGCCGATTTCACCAAGGCGGTAATCAAAGCGGTACACCAAATACCACCACCTTGGAAACCCAACAAAAAAGGACGAAAAGGACATAACCCAAAGACCATCGCAATAGGATGTCTCCTC
>JALHTX010000335.1 GCA_022866015.1 Thermoplasmatota archaeon | reverse complement strand
CACCTATGAAGATTTTGATAGATTCGACGATGAAACTAAAAGTTATTTTAAGCTTGTAAATCCAGAAGACGGAATTTATGAATTTATTGATCCTGATTCTGAAAACGTGTTAAATGAATGCCCTTTTTTAGAAAAAACAGAAAATGAGTCTATTTATAAATGTAAAATTTATGATATGAGACCAAATTCTTGTAGAAACTATTATTGCTAATAGATACCAACTCTGATTTTACAACGAAAATTAACCAATGCTATATTTTACAGTACCATAAATCATTATATTTTTATACTGGCAGTTTCGCTTTTTTAATCATGGTTGGTTTTTTAAAGAAAGAAAGGATATAAAATAGTTATGGGGAGAAAAAAATGAACGATGATAATTGGATAAAAATTGCAAAACCAGTAGTATTGAGTGGCGCACCAATCTTTTCATCTAGTGATCCAATATTTATTAGCGGAGAATCTTCAGCAACTTACTACCCTGCAGGATCTGCGTTACTTAAAGAGGAAGAGAGGAATTATAATAGTTATAAAGAATTGTTTGGTGAAGATATTGATAAAGAAGAATTAGATAAAATTGACAATTTAGCAGAAAAGAAAAGTGCTAAAAAACTTTTTGATACAAAATTATTAGAATACTCCTCAGTTCGTACTAACTATTTAATTCTTGAAAAAATTTTACTTACATCTATTATGGTGATGATTTTTTCTTTACCTATACTTCTCTTTGTTGAAAATAAATTGGAGAACATAGGTTTAGATGCAATAGTAATATACTACTGTATTCTTGGTGTAATTGCTTTAGTATCTTATTTTTTTACAAAAAATTTAACTTTTAAAATAATTAAATTACAAAAAACTCTTGATTTAGCAAAATTCAAAGGTCAGGAGATATAGAGCTATTTTCAACACCTTTTTTATCTTCTCTTTTTAGGGTTGGTTTTTTAAAGAAAGAAATGTTATTGAATTGTAGTTGGGGGAGGAAAAATTATGAAAAGAAGATTAGAGGTATTAATTTATTCACAAAAAATTTTATTAATAATTGCTGGTATTGCTGCAATAATAATTTCTATCGCTGATATTTTTGGTATACTTTCAATCCCATGGATTGCTGATAGAATTGAATTAATTACCTTATTGCTAGTGGGTTTATTTCTAACAGGTATAACTATTCTATTCACTGAAACAACAACTAACATAGAAAACGAAATAAAAAAATTACCTGGAGTTGAAGTAATGCAATTTGAGGACGCAGCAGATGTATACAATTATGTCACAACACAACTAATAACCGCTGAAAAATCCGTTGACGATATAACATGGGGTTCTCGAAAAGGTTACAGAACTAAAAATGAAGCTAAAGCTTATAAAAAATATGTAGATGTTATTGAAAAAGTTTGCAAAAAGGACATCATTAAGTATAGGGAAATCTCAAGTCTAAGTGATGAAAACTATTTCAATCGATCCATGCATTTAATAGAAAAAGGATATTATAATTATCATTTAGGTTATTATGATACTTTAAAAATTCAACTACCTTTAATGTCATTTATAATCATTGATTCTAAAAAGGTTATAGTGGGATTTTATAGAGTTCCCGTCCTATCTCCTGAAGGTGAAATTTATCTTTGCATCACAAATGACAATATTGTTAGATTATATATAGATTATTTTGCAACACTTTGGACTGGTTCTGACAAAATAAAAGATACTACTAATATAAATGAAAATCTAATTAGCCAAATTAAAGAGAAACTAAATATAAAGTGAGGTAGGTACTATGGAAAAATATTCTAAAAAGATAACATCAATCCAAAAATATCTTCGTGATTTTGAAATAAATGGTTGGTTATTTTATGATTACGAAAAACGAGATCCAATATCATATAAAGTACTTGGTCTCCAAGAAAATAAATTTGCTACAAGAAGATGGTTTTATTTTATCCCTAAAAACGGATTACCAATCAAAATAGTTCATACAATTGAAAAAGAACAATTATCAAAATTACCAGGTAACAAATTAATTTATTCAAATTGGACTGAATTACATAAGCAACTTGCTGATACTTTAAAAGGTTATAAAAGAGTAGCTATGCAATATTCTCCCAACAATGATATACCAAGTATTTCATATGTTGATGCTGGAACCATAGAACTAATTAGATCATTCGGAGTTAAAGTTATTTCCTCAGCAAATCTAATTCAAATGTTTGCAGCGGTACTTAATGAAAAAAATTTCTTTTTTCATAAAAAAGCAGGAGAAAAAGTATGCAGAATAAAAAATATGGCATTTGAGTTTATTTTTGATGCTCTCAAAACAGAAAAAAAAATTACAGAATATGATGCGCAACAATATATTTTGAAGGAATTTAAAAAAGTGAATCTAATAAATGAAGGATTAAATCCTATAGTTGCTATAAATTCACATGCGGCAAATCCTCATTTTGAATGTACTCAAAATGACAATTATGAAATAAAAAAAGGCGACAGAATATTAATCGATTTATGGGCAAAAGAAGACCATCCAGATGGAGTATATTATGATATAACATGGTGTGGTTATTTAGGTAAGATGCCACCTCAAAACTATAAAAAAATGTTCGAAACAGTAGTTCAAGCAAGAAATTTATCCAAGAATTTCATAATCGAGGAGCTAGAAAAAGAAGAAAAAGTTTTTGGCTGGCAGGTTGATGATCTTTGTAGGAAATTTTTATTGGAAAAAGGCTATGGAAAATATTTTACTCATAGAACAGGACACTCAATTGATTCTAAAGTTCATGGCAGTGGTGTGAATTTAGATAATTTTGAAACAAAAGATCAGAGGGAAATAATTCCAGGTATGTGTTTCTCAATAGAACCTGGAATATATAAAAATAACATAGGTGTAAGATCAGAAATAAACGTGTTTATAAATAAAAATAGAAAAGTTATTACAATAGGAGAAGAACAGGAAAATCTTATTTTATTAGATGAATGTTAGAATATAATTAGAAAAAAATCTATAAAAACTTAATTTTCAATATCTTTTTATAGGTCTTTTTACACTAGTTAGTAATTGAAATGAGGTAGGAACATGATTGAAATGACTCCTGAAGTGAAAAAACAATTATTGGATTTAGGGAGAAATTCTGTTGATACTTCAAGAACGGATATTGAATTATTGGAAAAATTAATCTTAAAATCGAAAGAAGTAATAATGAATAAATTAGGAGTAAAAGAGTTACTAGGGTGCAATGTACGTTATGCAAATACAGGAAATCCAGAGCTACTACTTTGGGCTACGAGTTTGATTTGTATGCGTTGGACTTTATATCTTCTAAAACGAAAGGCAATAGAAGGAACAGATTGTCGGACCCATTATAAACAAACAGGAGAACCTTGTCAAAAAAGTAAAAAATTTCATGATGAGTTATTTGTTGAAGCAAAAAAAAGTTTTAAAGAAATAATTTCTGAACATAATTATGAAAGAGAGGTTTTGAGTGATTTAAAAACAGAGACACAAACGAAAGTGAATTAGTTCATAGTGATCATAAAATTTTATCACAAATTCTTGGTTCAACTATGGTTGGTTTTTTTAAAGAAAGAAATTGCTATAATTGAATTGAGCTTTAAGAAATAATACTTCCATTAATCCTTTAGAAATATTAAAATAATCATAATTATTTCATATTACGAGAATCTATAAGAAATAATGGGTGAGATGCAAAAAAAATGAGGGTAGATATAGGCATGGTAGAAGAAATCGAATTAAGAACCAGCGCAAAAGAACTGTGTGATGTATTCGGTTTATTACAAGATGTCAAAAATGAAAGACAACTTTTAAATATTGTCTTTTTTGCTCAGAACCAAAAAATGATAGATAAAATATATTCTGATTTTAAATTTAGTGATTTAGGTCCTTTTTCTCCTAGAATTGATTTTGACTTGGAATTATTAAAAATAAATGATATTCTTAATGATACTGACGATCCGCAGAATACAATCTTTTTAACTCAGAAAGGAAAAAGGGAATGTAAACAAACAATTAATAAAATCGACAAGCCAGACTTATTTAAAAAATTGAAAGGATTGGATGTTGATGAGTTACTCACTATTAACAGATACCTTTTTTTAAAAGATAAATATGATTTGAAAGAGGAGGATTATAGCAAACTTAAGGAAATTTTTAATATCAAAGAAGAGGACATAATTAAATTAAAGACAAACATTCAACAAATAAAGTCAATAAGCTGATTTTTTATTTTGGAGTCGAATGACCACTCTCGTCATCCCTTATAGGAAATATACTGATATTGTTAGGGATCCTATTTATAATTATATCGATTTCACAAAAAGTTCTGGGAATGGTGAAATTGCTGAAAAGGATATAATAGATACTCCACCTTTTCAAAGACTTAGACAAATTCATCAATTACAAAGTGCTTGGATAGTCTATCCAGGGGCAGAACATACAAGATTTCAACATTCTCTTGGTACTATGCACTTATGTGGTATTTTCGCAAATCACTTATATTCTCCTTTAAGAAACAAAATCAATGGACCAACTAATCTCCCTGAAACAAATATGTTAGTAGAGGAACTCCGTCTTTCTGGTCTTTTACATGACATTGGGCATGGTCCCTTTGGTCATCTACTTGACGATACTTTTCTATTTCCAAATTATAAAATCACACATGAAGACATATCTCAAGAAATAATTAAAAATGAATTTCAGGAAAAAATATCAAAAATAAATAGATCACCTTATGGAAAATTTTCGGGAGATTTGAATTTTAAAGATCTTATTAATCGCATAAAACATAATAATGAAGATTCTTTTACTGAGAATTATCAGAAATCACTTTATAAAATATTACACGGTATATGGACTGCTGACACTCTAGATTTCATCCAGAGAGATGCATATTTTTGCGGAACAAAGGAATATAGTATGATCGATGCTGACAGACTTATTAATTCTTCAATTATTCCTGATGAAGGAGGTTTGGCATTATACAAAACTTCCGAATCTGCTTTACAAGCATTTCTGCTATCTCGTATTTTTATGTTTACATCAGTTTATTATCATCGCACTGCAAGAGCCTACGACATTAGCGTAAAAAAATTATTACCAAAGACAATGGAAATTTTAGGAATTGGCAATCCAATAACAGAAATTGATAGTTATCAGAAATATCTTGAATTAACTGAATTTAGCTTATTTTCTGAAGTGAAAAAATGGTCAAACGAAATCGCCAATGAAAAAAGTAAATTAGCTATTCCGTGGAAAAAGATAATAAATAGAGATTTAGAATGGAGACATGTTTATAGCCAAAAAATAAATCCATTAAAGATTCTTGGAGCGGAAATAAAAATAAAAGAGTCTGAAATTTTAGATGTTATTACTAAACAACTACCTCAAGGTACAGATAGTACAGATATTGAAATTGATATTCCATATTTAGATATAAAAAATCCATTTCAATTGGGGAAAATGGATTATGCAATTTATGATCCTGATGAAGAAAAAATAGTCGATCAAAAAGGAGTTAATCGTATTTTAATAGACCTAATACCAAATAAAATCATTTATTTTTCAGTATATGCAAAAAAAGATAAAAGAAAAAAGATACAGGATGCTCTAAAAAAAGCAGATAAAGAAGAACTGAAGATTGAACAAATAACAAATTATTAGATTAGTTTTTTAAAACTATATTTTTATTATTTTTGTTACTAATTTTTTCTGGCTTGTGGACTACCGTGTATGCCAGCGGGCGACAAACAGATTTCGGAGATATGCCAATTTTCATAGCTTGAATTATACCAACTGCTTCTAAATAATTTTCCACTATGATAAATTCATCAGACATTTCATCATTAAGACAGGTTTTATTTTCTTTAACGGCAATTATTGGTATATTTCTTTCCAAACAAGCTTTGTGGGGCCTTCCAACACAATTTATTGGCGTAATTAGGAAATCGACATCTTGAACAGACAAACCATTTCCTATTCTGGGTGCTTTAAATAATCCCTTTAAAACAGAGTGTAGATAACAGTTTGATATAGCTTCTGGGGCAAGTCTTGGGTCGATTACTCTATCGTAGATATAATATAATTCCTCATCTTCAATTGTAACATCTTCAAGAGGAGCATGTGCTACAGGTTTGTTTAACTCATTGGCGATTAGTTTCGACGCTTTCGCTTCAACTCCACCATAAGGATTCAATCCACCTTTCTTATAATAATTGATTAGAACATCTCTATCTACATCAATCGATGAATGAATTGCTAAAGCATCGAATTTATACTCCTTAACCTGCTTTATCAACTCCCTCCATCCAGTTACTTCCCCAGTAGCGATATTATTTTCAAATTTTGATGTCATTTCAAAAGAAGTTTCTAGCTCTACAATTTCTGCATCTATGCCGACCGTCGCTCTAGCTGCAGATACCGCATTAATAGTATCGTTAGTAATGGGTGAGTTTGCAACTACTAATATCTTATTTGATTTTATCTCTTTTAATTCTATTTTTCCTTCTAAGAATCTATCAAGTATGCTACCCTCAACATATAATGTGTTTTCGGTCATCTCATTTATATCAGAAGCATTGACAACATTCGGATGCGTAATCAGTTTATCACAACAAGATGCAATTAATTTTGCAACAGGGTTGCCATCTCCAGCATGTCCACCGATTTCAGCTCCGATTCCTGTAGGAATAATTAAGACGCCAATCATTTCAAACCCTTTTGATAACTTGAGAGTTAATTGTTTTGCCTTTAAACCACTTTTCTGAAAAATTTAAAACTAAATCAGGGTCAAATTCTTTGAAAGAAAAAATGTTAAGATAAACGTTTCCTAATAATTCCAAGGTATGAATTGTGATATTGCTTGTACTTATGAATTGGATTGCAGAAGTTCCCTTCATATGAGGTTCAGTTTGCCTCTCTTCTGGCGGAACTCGATAGTCATCCCACCAATACAATTCACATCTTTTCATGTCAATTAAATTACAAAGTTCTTTAAAATAATTCCTAATGCTTGTTCTATTGAAGGTTGTTGAATCACAATGATGAATGTCCAATATCAATTCCTTTCCATAATTTTTCATCTAGTCTCATAACCTCTTGGAAAATCAATTGCGACTTCACTAAAATGATGATCATGATGACATTCCAATATAGGCAAATATTCACGATTAACTTTTTCCAATTTTTTCTGAATGTAGTTCCTACGAAAAGCCGTATATGGTTTATGAGCACTCATTAATCTTGTTAATTGTCCTTTTAATTCATTTATCTCAAGTTTATTATCATCAATTAAAGCTTCTAATAAATCATTGAAAATTTTATTAATTTCTAAAATTAAACAGTTATAATCTGGTCTTAAGTCAGATCGCTCAAAAAATTTTAGCTTATCAATTGTGGATTGGCCTTCAAGAGATCCATTTTTCTCTTTCATCCCTATAAAAAAGTCTTCAGCAAAAACAAAATCTATATGGTCCTCTGGATCAAGATCAGATGTGGGATTCAATATTTGTACGATACCTGCTGTTATTGGTAATTTATCGAGTTTTTTATCATTACATATGTTACAAGCCATAAGAAGGTTATTCCAATCGTTAGCCATGCGCCATATAATGCTTCCTTGACCATCATGATAATAAGATTTTGGAATAAAATGTTCAATTGTTGCCCCTGCTCTAAATTTTATTTTTTTTTCACAATAACAGCATTTTCCATGTTGCATATGATGAAGTGCCGTTTTAACCTCTGGTTTGTCACAATCACCTTTTATGAATTGTTCAGGAGGTTTAATCAGACAGGCAGGACAATTAACGCGATTAATCAGGATCATCTTTTTTCCCTTCGAGAATTTTTTTTAATCTTTCTTTTTCTTTCTTAAGATCCTTATAATAGTCCCTTTCTACATCGCGTTCTATTAAAGTCCGTCCTTTAAGAAACTTTACATCTTTCAATATTTCCTTGATTTTTTGATATTTAATTTCTTCATCAGATGACCGTACATCTTTTGCTGCCAATTCACTGGCCTGTCTTAGAACTTTCTCGATTTCTTTATTTACAGTAAAAATATGACCAAAAGCCTCTGATGCTAGTAGTTGATCTAAATTTAATTCTTCAATATTCTCTTCGATCTCATTAACTTGGATTATATTATTACTTTTATTAAGATAAAATAATTTTGAATCCTTGCTTTTCAGATCTTTACGAATATTAGCGGCAATTAAAGGGGAATGCGTAGTAATGATGAATTGTACTTTTGGGAACTTGGTTCGTAGTAAAGGAATAATGTTCCTTTTCCATAATGGATGAAGATGCTGCTCAATTTCGTCGATTAAAAAAATTCCAGTAAACTTTGATATATCTGATCGAAAAGTTTCTACATCATAAAGTAACTGCCATCCAATAAAATCTATTAGCATAGTAGCTGTCGCGATGTGCCCATCACCCAGTTGCTGCAAAGGTATAGACTTGCCTGGATATAATTCGACCATTAATCCCTTTCCTTTTCCTAGTTTAATTGCACCCTTATTAAACATAAGTATTGAACTTACAATATCTAGGATGCCCTGCACATCTGAATCATTAAAATTAAGAGCATCTGCTATGCGCCTTATCGTCAATTCTGGATTCTGAAGATGTTCATATTTATAATTAATTAAGGTATAAACAGAATCTGTTATATAATATTCTTCAATAGTTCTTTCTCCATATACTCCGCGTAATATTCCATACCCACACGCAAAAATATCATCCCAGGGAAATTCTTCTTTCGGTATGGTCTCCTGTTCAATTGTTCCATTGGATAAGAAAGTTGTTATTATTTTGAACAGTTCATTCTTTCGATCAGGATCCACCATTTCTAAAACAATACTTCCTTTTGGTTTTTCATTTTTTATCCATTCTCCATATAATTCGTCTAATAGACCAGAAACGCTTTTTTGACCGCAGAGACTTAACGCTATGCTTCTTAGAACCGTTGTTTTACCAAAGCCATTATCTCCCAAGAGAACGCACCCTAAACAAGGGCTGTCTTTAGTAAAAAAATTAAGTGTAACATCGTCAAAACATCTTATATTTTTCATTGTTATTTTTGAGACGTACAACTATTTCACCTCTTACTTTCAATTAAATAAATCTCAGCAAATGGCATAAAGTTTTCCTCTTTCTTTTGCAATGTATCGTCCTTTCGCTTCATGATTCTGGTTCGACTACTATGTAGACTTTTTTACCGATTAGTTCAGGTGGAAGTGTAATCTTACCGCTTCGCTTATTGCTTTTATGAACAGTTCGTATGTATACCTGGTCAAATTCGATTTCTTTTAGTATGAGACGTCCTTTCGTTTTCTTCATAGTCATGCTAATCTTTATCCGATATTGTAGTCTACATGTAGGCTACATGTAGACGACAGTTAAAAAACTTTCGATTAAAGCAATTTTTTTACACAATTAAAATGTCAACTGATTTTTCCTGGCAGAAACTATTTAATTTTCAATCCAATCAATAGTTTATGCCTTGTATTAATAATCTTCAAAATTTCCCATATGTGCTTCAGCGTGAAAATGATTGGTGTATTTTTGCATCAATCGAAAATGTATTGGGATACTTTGGATTTAATTTATCTCAAGAACAGATTTATGCTCTCCATATATCACAATCTAATCCCTGTGGCCTTTCTTTTAGAAACATTAGTAGAATTTTAGAAGATCATTATGGTGATCGTTTTAGTTTTGATCCCCAAACTCATTCCACGAGGAATGATGTAATAAATTATGTTGAAAATCGCATATATGAAAATTTACCTGTGATTGTTTCGATGCAAGTGGCAGGAGGATATGCGCATATGTTGATTTTTCTTGGTGTAAATTCCAACAACTTAACTATGTATGATACGGGTGGGGGAACATATGATTTGGTAACAGTATCAAAACAAGGCATCCTTAGAAATTTGGCTAAAGGAAAGGGAACTCTTGTAATACGTCCGATATAATATTTTCATATTTTTTTTATTCTTCTTATCTCAAATTCCTTGGATGGTTGGTTTTTTAAAGAAAAAGATGATATAATTTAAGAATATTTAGAAGGAGAAAATTATGATAGATAACAATTCGGTTTTAGTTTCTATTTTCTTTGCAGCATCAATTGCATTGTATCAGTATCTTCATTGCTATTATGTTTCAAAAGATCCAGTTTGTAAAGGTGAATTGGGAGTAGGTTGGCCAGTAATAAATTCTGGTATTATACAGTTAGATAACTCTAAACCTCTGTTGAAGAACTATGGTGTTCAATCAGCCTTTACTCTATTTGTTTCTGGTTTTTTTATTTCGTTAGTTGTTTCTAATTCAATTTTTATGTTCAAAGAAATCACAAATCTCGAAATTTTTTTAGCTGTTACCGCTCTGCTATCTGTTGCCGCCTTATCACAGGTGATGGGCGCAGGATGGTATAAAGGATTTTTAGCAATTATTTTGATTATACAAATCGGTATAGTATGGTATATTTTAACTGGGAATTTTGAAGGCTCTTATATCTTTGCGGCTATGGGTGTTCTTGCAACAATGACAACAGGATTTGCAGGTTTTTGGATGCATTCTATGTTAAGTAGACTTACCAAAAAACAACGAGGAGAAAATGTTTATATTCTAGGCCTTTATTCTGCGGTTTCTCCTTCTATTACATGGATTATGTGGTTGGTTTTGTTATATTTAGTATGGCTTTAAATAAATTCTACCATTGAATTTTTTCCTATTTCTAAGCCATCTTTTTGTTCCTCATAAAAAACACAGGGTTGGTTTTTTAAAGAAAGAAAAGATATGAAAATGGAGGAGAAAAAATGGATGAATTAATACTTGCTATTATCACTATAGTTTTTTCTTCAGTAATAGGTGCTATTGCAGCATTAATTACAGAAAGATATAGAAGTAGGCTTGATAATAAATCACAATTCCGTGGAACACAATTACCTATATACTTAGAAGTATGGAACTCATTATATGATCTAAAATTAGCAGCGGATCAATTATGGAAAATAGCTAATGTTGAATATTTACAGAGATTTGTTGAACAACTTAAAAATACAGAATCAAAAATTAACAGAAATATTTTACTTATTGAAGAAAACAATAAAACGGAATTATTAAAACTTATACAAACATTTTGGGATTTTCAAGTAGGTAAAAAAACATTGATACAATTAAGAGAACGTGTGGTAGAAGATATAACAAATCAAATGATACAAAGCATAATAGACCTTAACCAACAAACAAAAAATGAATATGAAAAACTTATTGGAAAAATTGAACAATCATTTAGAGAACGATTACGAACTAAATAAATATCAACCCTGATTTTCCAACGAAGATTTTCCAACCCTGTTCTTTACAGAACCAGAAAAACGTATTATATATTTTAATTGGATGTGGACACGCACAAGATGCTAGTGCATTAATTACAAGAACAGCATTTTATGATGAAATCCTTGAAAATATCGAGGATGATGACTGGAAGAAAACAGTTGAATCAAAAACACCATCAGTTTTCCACTGCTCTCTTGACATAGTTACAAGTATGCTATTAACAAGGAGTTTATCACTACTCATGGAGAAACACAACATCTACATAATGTAGGTTTACAACACCATCCAAATAACAATCATGTGGAAAGACTACATGGGACTATAAGACAAAGAGAAAAAGTAATGCGTGGTCTTAAAGTTGAGGATACTCTTATTGCGGATGGTCACCGATTATATTATAATTTTATTAAACCACATGAAAGTTTGGATGGTAAGACACCATCTGAGGAAGCAGGGATAATAATAGAAGGGAATAATAAATGGCTTACTATTATGAAAAAATCTATAAAACATTATAAAATAAAAAAAGTTATTTAACAAACTTGTATATTTTGTACACTTTATATTTTATAAGGAAATTTAAGTATAAACATTAAATAGCAGAACATGACCATTAACAGTTCCATTCTCTTCTTGATAAGGCATCTTAATTCCGTCATTTCCTCGAAAGATCCATGTTACGATATAACAACCATTTTCAAAAGTTTCACTTTTTGGTGTTTTACCTTTTTGTGTAAAAGTGATATTTACAGGCCTATCTGTTTTCCAAGAAAGACGTATTCCAATATTTGTCCATAAACTACCAAAATGGGTTATATTACCATCAAAGGTAATATTTATCTCGGTTAAAAATGAAGATATGTACCAATCTTTTGGTTCAGAGTTATGATTTGAATCATTACTGGTTAATTCCGAATTTATAATTCTTTCTTTTTCCTCTGAAATAACAATTGGTGTAATAATCGTAGTAATTAGTAGTATTGATATACTTAAGATCACTATTCTTTTTATAAATTTATTTTTAATAATAATTACCTCCTTTTCCTCCCAATTATTAATTTAGTTATCATTCAATTCTTTATAAAATTATTGGAAATATATTAAATATGGGTTTATATTTAATTTATTTATATAACAATAGTTAGTAAAATTCAATTTTAATATATCCTGCTATAAACCAACCTAAACTTCCCAAACTAACTTTCCCAAACTTAGATTACACAGAACCTAGAAAAACTTGTTTTTCAATCATCTTTATATAGCACTGTTTTCACTTTTTAAACATGTCTAGGAAAAAACTTACACCTAAACAAATCAAGAAAATAAGAGAAAAGGTACAATCTGGTGAAGTCAAATATTCAGTAGCTGAAGAAATGGGTATATCCTATCAGCTTGTATATTACTATACTAAGGATTTACCTAGTAGTAGACCAGGTAACAGAGGAATAAGAGGTAAAACCCTGGAAGTTTTGAAACAATTACTTAATTATGGATATGTTGACTCAACAAGAGAATGTAGTCAGAATCTACGTACTTTACGGAAACATTTTCCAGTTATCCAAAGAGCCCAAGTTGATGGCAAGTCTTTCTATTTTCTAAATGATAAGAATAAAATAACTTTGAAAGCAGTGCTTGAAAAACGGAAATCAAAGATTATAAGCTATCATGATCTTGCTCGAATATCTCAAGTTTTCAATGTTAATCTATCATCTTCTGAAAAGAAAATGTTAATTGGTAAAAAGGAAAAACATGTTTTACCGATTATCCGCAGAAAAAATGGTGGTTTTATATCAAGTTTAAAGAAAAACCAAACAAAATTAGATAATTTTAACATTGATAATGCTTTCTTTCGTAGAACCAACACTTTTAAATCACAAAAAATTCATCATTCTAAAAACGATTCTCTCCTAGAAAAAATTG
>JALHTX010000334.1 GCA_022866015.1 Thermoplasmatota archaeon | reverse complement strand
TTGACACCTTTATTCACCAGTTCAAATATTTGTTCCCATGACTCTATATTCTGTAAGACGGCTTCAACATTTTTACTCCTCCAGAAATCAATGATATCTCCCAGAAGAACTAGATGATCATTTGCTTTCAATATTTTATGAACATAATTTATAATAAAATCTTGAAAAGCTTCATGGTCACAATATTTGTATCCAAAATGAACGTCTGACACAGAAATAATCATATATTGCCAAAATAATTGATTCAACATATAAAGATTATCTAAATAACAATTTTCCTAATCGTTAATTCCATGAATTAAAGTTCATAAGTTTATAAACAATAAGTTTCACCCAATATAAAATTTATCCATAAATTTATATTATAAAAATACTTTATAATTGTGGATGAAAAAAACTACGATAGTTTTTGGATTAGTTACAATAATTTTTTGCTTGACATTATTCATTATAATAGAGAACATAAAAAGTGACTTACCAAAAATTGAACTAAAGGAAATCTCAAATTGGAAATTTGATAAAAAGAATAGCACAAATAAAACAACTATTTTTAATGCCTCTATGATATTTTCTAATCTCACCCATGGCCCAATTGTTGATTTTATATTAAACAATACTTATGGTAAGGTAAAGTATAATAACATTATAATTGGTAATGTTTCATTTAACCCTCCCTCATTATTAAAAACAGAACCACAAGAAAGAAGAATTCCACTTGTTTCTAAAAACCTAACACAGGCCATTTTTTTTGAAATAAACAATACAAAATTAACTAATGCTATTTATGAACATATCAATAAAAATCATGAAATTGGAAATCTTTCATTTTCAATTGAACTCAATTTTACTATAAATAATTCATTCAACTCACTCTTTTTTGAAATAAAACAACCGATTTTAAACAGTACGATACCAATTAAAACTGATATCTTACATACAATAGATAAAAAGATGTCTCAACAGGGTATTCATCAAGGATATATATCACATAACTACAGTGAAAAAATATTCAATTTTACCATATATAAGAAGAAAAATGACAACATGATTTACATCAACAGAACTACGGTACTCTCATTCCATAAAAATAGTGTTCCATTTATCGACATCAATATCGGGGATAATCTCAAATGGCTTTCAAATGAAGAATCTGATATCCTTAAGACAAAAAATAATGAGTTAAACGCTTATATGGAGGTTATTATCACTTCTGGCTTTCTTGGTCGTATAATTTTTAATAATTTTATATGTGATTGCTATAATCTAACAGCAAATTCAATACCTATTGGTGGTTTTGAAATAAAAAACATGGGAGAAAGAAATTTTGGTCCACTAATCAGAAATTCAAATTACAATTTTACCATAACAATGGATCTTACTGATTTCAATAAAGTCATTTATAATCATATACAGAATAATGAAACGACAATTATTAAAGTATCCCCTGATAATGGGATATTCCCTAATATACCATTCAATCAAACACTATCTCAATTACTAGGTGAAGTAGATCCAAAACTGACAATAGAATGGACCGAGGTAAAAGAAGTTATTACCTACGTTCAGTTTCTCCTGATCGGAATCATCATTGGTGTAACTGCGACATTTCTGAATAATATTTACTGGAAAAGAAAAATCAAGACCCTGAAATAATCAATCTAATCAATTATTTTGATTTCTGAAATTTGGATAGTAAATTAGAGACATTTCAAAATACTACTTGATAGACCAATAAATGAAATTAATCATTAATTTTCAATACTTTTGCTAAATATAAATAATCTATAAATAATGGTATAAAATATCATTTTGGGAGTTGACTGGGGGAGTAACAACGAAAAAAAGAGAATTAACAGACTATAATGAACTTGAATACTATCCTGAAACAGGGATAATTAATGCAGATGATAATATATTAAAAGATGAAGATTGGGTGGAATATCCTTATGATGTTGGAAAACTACATTTTCCTCGTGATGAAGGTATCCACGATTTCGCTCATGAATGGTGGTATTTAAATCTTCATCTTGTTAACTTGGAATCAGGGAGAAAGTATGATGTCATGCTTTCGTATTTTCCAAAACAGGAACTGTTGGATATTCCTTTTCGATATTTCATGATTACTGACAGAGAAAATCAGGGTTATTATCCATCTATGAAATTCAGATTTTCCCCACTGGATGCATCTGATACAAAACTTAATTTAAAGTTTAAACATGGTCTGATTAGGAGAGATCATTGGTTGCAATTGGAGACGAAATTTGCCTTTGAATATATGACTAAAGTTAGTTGTAATGACTATGGTTTGGATGTGTTAATGCGTTCGATAAGACCACCTCTTCCCGTAAATGGTAAGGGATATGTTCCAGTTGGTAGTGGTGGTTACTCGTATTATTATTCACTTACCCGATTACATACTGCTGGTTTTATAATTATTAAAGGCGAAAAAATTCCTGTTGTTGGTATTGGTTGGTCAGACCATCAATATGGGGATTATCATCAGACTAATGAGACCGAGACATATGAATGGTTTTGCTTGCAGCTTGATAATAAAGTGGATATTATTTGTTGGTATGCCTATGCAGATGGGAAACTAGTCAATCCTATAATGACATATATGCTATCTGATAATAAGGTTATTAATGCAAATAATAGCTTTAAAATTGAAACTTTGGATTATTGGTTATCCCCAAAATTTCAAAAATATGGCAGTAAATGGAGAATTACTGAGAAAAAACATAAACTTGATGTTATCATCACACCTGTGATACCTAATCAATTATCATATGTTCCTTATCCATTTGAAGTTAGAGGAAAAAAAAGATTTTATCTAGTAGGTCTTTATGAAGGTAGTACCATAATAGAAGGAAGTTTTGAAGGTAAAAGTGTTAGAGGCAT
>JALHTX010000333.1 GCA_022866015.1 Thermoplasmatota archaeon | reverse complement strand
CCTTAATATTTTCAGCTTTATTAATAAAAACTTTCATAAAAGGTGAAGGTCTCCCTGCCCATGTTGGAGTACCAACTATTATAACATCATATTTCTGCATATCAAAATGATTGTTTTTTATTGGTAATTCTAGTTGTTTCATTGATACTCTGCCAGCCGCAAAAAAACTAGGTTTTTTTACATGTTCAATTTCGATAAGTTCTACTTCAGCCTTTTTTCCTTTTAATTTTTCTTCTAAAATTTTTGCCACTTGTTTTGTGTTACCTGTTCTTGAATAATAAACCAATCCAACTTTCATAAATTTATCAACTCATCTTTGTGAAATATACATCATTTATAACCTTTATTCTTTATATTGATTTCATTTACAAAAAAAAGAAAAAAGAGATGGTTTTTAGTTATAGTTATTGGTTTAGTATTTTTTCAAGGAAAGGAAAACGATGAATAAGTCTCTGTACAAATATGGGTGAGTTGTCTACTTTGTTTTTTAATACTGTATATAATTTTAATTGCTCTATTATAATCTGTTTGTCTAATATTTATTATCTTTTGTTTAGGCGGAATAAGATTAATATTTGTTTTAAGGTCATCCTATATTGTTAAATCCCCTTTAAATTCCAATAAGTGAATTCTATTTGGGAAATAAATTTATGGAAATTTGTATTTGCAACTTCTACTCTTAATGTACAATTTTGTCCTAAACTTCTATAATTCCATTGTTCATTTTCGAAACAATGTGTGTTTGGCATTTCATCGAATCTATATCCTGATTCTTCATTATTTAAATATAACATTACTTGATCTTTATCCACCCAGTTATAATTAGATAAGATTTCAATTCTTACTGGTAGTTCACCAAGAACCAAAGTTTTAGAAAGAAATGGTAGTACAGCTGTATCTCTTTCAAATTTTGTTATCTTCCAAAATAGATATATATGGTTCTCTTTTGGCATTATAAATTCTGCATTTGGAATATGATTATCAACTGTTAATTTAATTTCCTTTACAGGTGACCAATAACTATCATTATCCTGGCATCTTGCATAAATATAGTATGTTTCATCATCTTCTTCAATCGTATTCCATTCATCTGATTTCCACTTTGGTAACATTTTAAATACTTCTTGCCACTCTCTATCATTAATCTTTATCTGAATATTTGTTATATGTCCATCGTTATCACTAGCCTCCCCTTCAAACTCTATAATGCCACTTGTAAAGTTTTCATCTTTTGGATAAATTATTATTGCTGGAAGTTTTCCATAATTATCCACATGTACAAATCTTTGAACTATATCTGAATAAGTTGAATCTACAATGGTTTGGTTTTTAAAACTTCTTGCATAAATAGATAGATTACCAGTATTATAATCATACGAATTAAATGTATATTCCCATAAATATTTATTGAACCAATGAGTCCCATTTACTGTTTCCCAATTATCAGTACCATTAATACTCACTTCTACTCCAGTTATATCTTCATAAATCTCATTTACTTCCCCATAAATAGTAACATTTCCTTTAACTATTTCTTCATCTGAAGGATAAGCAAATAAAGGATTAGGCAGTTTTTTTATTGGAAAAACAGCCTTTTCATAGATTTTCACTTCATCAATAATTCCATCAAATGTTTCATCATTATCTGTATAACCCCAATTATTACCTATCTCTAAAGGTTTTAATGAATTTGCTGTCTTATAACCAATATCTGTACGTGTATCTTCTAATATTCCATCAATAAAAAGATATGAATTAGAACCATCCCATACAGCAATAATATGATGCCACTCTCGATCAATTACCTTCGATTTCGAATATAGATTTATTTCATTATTAACTATACCATGAGAAAATCCTAATGTACCATTATGTTGAATCACCCTAAGAGCATAACCTCCATAATATTGTTTATGTATTATAAAATCTCCTGGTTCATTAGGAATTATATCCCCAAACCATTTTATCCATACATCTAACGTAAATTCATTTGTATCTGCAAAATTCAGACTATCATCATCTTGAATAAGAACATAATCCCAGTCTCCATCAAAATTCAAAGCACTCCCGTAAAATCCTTCCTTATCCCAAGTTGCACCATATATTTCTCCATGATTATTATATGTAGAACTGTCTTTAGCAATATTATCTAAACCTTCATTAAAGTCCCAATAACCAACCAATCCATCATCATTATTCATTTGAATAGCTACTTCTCTTGGTTCTTCACTGGAGAAACCTGTAAATATACTAGCTTCTATAAACAAACCAACTATAACAATTACAATTCCTTTCCTCATGCTATTCTTCCCCATAAATCCAGTATTCGTAATCAAGTATCTTTAGTTAAATCTTATTATAATATATGCAACAAAATTAAAAATAAATGGTACAAAAACAACAAATTGTTAAACTGATCTTCATTTCAATAAAAAAGAAAAAAAAAGATTGTTTATCGTCGTTTTCTTAAAAATATTAATGCGATTGCGACCGCTGCTATTACAAGGATTACTTCGAAACCAGGTGTTTTCGTATCAGGACTAGTCCCATTCTCGTTTGAGATTCCATCAGTACCATCAGTATTAGCTGAATCACAAGCGTCACCTATACCATCGTTATCAGTATCCTGTTGGGTTGGGTTATATACACTAGGACAATTATCAACAGAGTCTAGTATACCATCTCCATCAGTATCAGTACCATCTGTGCCATCAGTATCTGCATCATATGGGGCTTGATCATCCGGAGCCCAGT
>JALHTX010000332.1 GCA_022866015.1 Thermoplasmatota archaeon | reverse complement strand
GTCTGGTGCTAGGATTGGAGAAGTATTAGAAATTAAACTTAAAGACATTGAGCCAGACAAATATGGCTGTAAAATCAAATTGTCTGGGAAAACAGGTGACAGAAGGATTCGTCTTATTGCTAGTTCTCCTGCTATTAGCAACTGGCTTATGGATCACCCAGACCGTGACAATAAAGAAAGCATGTTGTTCTGTGGTCTTTGGTCTAAAAAGCGGGGTGATATGATTGATTATCAGACTTTTAGGATGTTACTTCAGGATTTAGCTAAGAAAGCTAAGATTACTAAGCCTGTTAACCCTCATCATTTCCGTCATAGCAGGGCTACTGAACTGTCTAAATCATTCACGGAGGCTCAATTATGCCAGTATATGGGATGGGTTCCTGGTAGTCAAGAAGCAGCTACATATGTGCATCTAAGTGGTCGAGATATGGATAATGCTATTTTGAAGGTCAATGGTCTTGCTGAGGAGGAACCAGAAGCGAGTAAGTTTAAAGCGATAACTTGCCCTCGTTGCGGTATCATTAACAGCCCGGACTCTAAATTCTGCAGTCATTGCAGTATGGGATTAGATTTACAATCAACTATGGATTATGAGAAGACTAGCAAAGAGACATTAAAGACAGTTGATGATCCTAAGAAACTTCAGGCTATGCTTGAAGTAATGATTAAAAGGATTGAACAACTTGAAAAAGAGAAGTATGAGGGTAAATAAATGTCTGAAAAAGAAACTCATAAATCCCTGGCAAAAATAAGGGCTGGTTATTCTGTAACCTACAAAGATATGGCTCGAAAATTAGACGACAGATATTCACAAACAATGACATTTGATTCAGATTGTGGTAAATGTAAACATCTAAAAGGAGAGGGTTACTGCAAAGCATATCCTGATGGTATACCTATGGATATTTGGACTGCTAAAAGAAAGCATGATAAACCAATTCCAGGGGATCAAGGCATACAGTTTGAACCATTAGAATAAAATAATTTTTTCTTTCTCAAAACTACAATTCTATTATTCTTAATTTTCTTCTTCCGATTTTATTTGTTTCTCTTTCATCCATTTTATCTTTTCATATAGTTTCTTTAGCTTCTTTTCTTCTGCTTCAATTTTTTTCCGTTCTTCTTGTTTTTTTAAACAACTGTCATGAATCGCTCTTTTCCCTTTTTCTATCCAAGTAAATCGTACTGCCAATAAACCAATTTTTTCACCACAATAATCACATTTTGTCATACTTTTTCTCCCTCAAATACTATGATTTTAGAGATATTTGCTAAATTGATTTTTAATTTCTTTTAATCTTTCTGTTTTTTTTGCATGTTTTAAATCAATTGCTGCATCAATGCTATTCATAAGCATTAGAATTTCAAGTTTAGATAACTCAACAGTAACTTTAACCATATTTCCTCCCTCAACCACAATTTCATAACAATTGTTTGTTTTAAAAACTTCTCTTTCTAAAAAATATGGAGAATTATTTTTCTATATCCTCAATCCTATTTTCCAATTCACTGACGTCGTATCCTTCATTCTTTAAAGTTTGTATTTCACTCTTAATTTTATCAACTAATAATTTTCTTTCTTCAAGTCTAATATCTTCACACTTAAAACATTGGTTTTTTTTACTCCGTTATCATAATATGAATAAAATCCCCTGAATACATTTATTATTTTACCACACATATGAAAATTATGAGTTGATTGATTGGTATTGGAGTGGAGGGAGGTTTGAAAATAAGAAGATAAGAAATACGTACCAATCAACTCCCCCAATTATTTTTTATTTATTTTTTTAAATTTTTCTAATTCATCTACACTATTAAACGTTACATTGCGTAACGTTACAAATTATAGTATACATAATGATGTATTTAAATTTTTATATTTATACATGCATACTCCAGCTTGTTCGTTAATCGTTTCATTGAAAAAACAAGTATAGATGATGAATAAAGAAATTATTTAGTTTTTATTTCCCTACCGTGGGTTTTGTAACTCACAGAAATTTTATGTCTTTTGCCTTTCTTTCTATACTTTTCTTCTTCAGAAACCTCTAAATCTGTCCCCTGTTTAACTAATCGTTCTAAACTAATTTTTTCTGTTTTTGTTGTCATTTTTCCTCCCTCACACTAAAATCTGTAAACAACTGTTTGTTTATAAATCTCTTATTAAAAATTGTTTAATAAAAAATTTTATATATCATAAGCCTGCGTAATATATGGTAAGAGGTGGAATGATTGGGTAATAAAGGCAGAAGAGATATAGCTCCAGGAAAGAAACCTGGACCATTAACAAAGAAGGAAAGAAAGGAACGTAAAAAAAAGAAAAAAGAAAAACATGTTTATTAGATGAGGAATAAAAAAATAAGTGATTATTTATTCAACATTAATGACTATACACAAATCCTAAAATAGTTTGACATTTCGGGCATAAATATACAAGAGCATCCCCTGTATCAGATTGTATTATTTGTTCCGCATCAAAACTTTCTTTGCAATAAGGACATTTTGCTATATCAACCATATAAAATCCCTAACCTTGACATTTTTAGTTTATACTTAAATAAATCGTTTATTGGAGGTTATCAGAAATTCAGAAAAATATGGGTTAATTGATTGGTAAGGGGGGGGGTATGAAAATAATTAGATAGGAATTAAATCAAACCGATATACCAATCAAATCCCCAATTAGCAGGCGTGAATTATGTTTAATTTATAAATTTTACTATTTAGTAGCTTGTTCGTTATCGTTTCATTGAAAAAACAGATATAGATGAAGAATAATAATTATTTTTTATTTTTATTCTTCATATATAGATATTCACTCTGGAATTTTTGTTCTTTTACTATTGTATTAACAACATGTTGTAAGTGACCTCTTATAATACTATTTGAATTTGAAAGAAATACAAGTTTTGAGGGTCACGCAAGCGGTTTCCAGTATGGTCTCCTGGAAAATCTATGGGTAAAGGGGATTGCGTGATAAAAGAAGGGAGTAGAATTACGGGTTTTGTATCTCCCTGTCCTATTTCCCCTTTATCCTATTTTTTCAGGTTCCATTAGCCCCAGAGAGTATTGATAATCAAAAACAATGTGATTGGCTATGAAAACCAGCTCCCTGGAGCCACTTTCAATAAAAGTTAGGCAAATAAAAAGTTTATCTTGTATTTATTTGTCTAATTCTTTATTTTTTATCGATTTTACTTCTCACTTCTTATTCTTTAATACTCACCACATTCATTGTATTTATACGAATGTTAAATGTTTGTCCGAATGCGTAAGACCCCGCTACTCTAATAAACTGTCCTTCTTTGTAAACATCTCCCCATGTTACTCTTTCTTGTCCATTTTCCAGGTAGATAACTCTTGCCATTGGTTGATCACAAGTTATAAAACAACTAATTTCTTATAAATCTATCTTTTCTTTATTTTTTTATCATAATAATAGTTAACATTTGTTTCGTTTAAGACTACAAAAATTTATATGCCTAAAAAATATCCGGGGGGAAAACAAACATTTTTTTTATAGGTATTGGGTTTTTGATTTTTTTCACCTATATCAAAACCCTTTACCTCCCCACTTTTTTATGTTTTTTTTGAAATGAAATCGGTATAAAAACCTAGCCAGAACCTTTATAAGCATTAAAGTACACTATAGATATGCTTATTTTATAAAAATTTAATAAGGGGGATTAAAATATGGTAAAAATCGAGTTATTTGATGAAAAAACAGGGGTTGTGGTAAGAAAAATCAGTTTCCATAACTTAATATC
>JALHTX010000331.1 GCA_022866015.1 Thermoplasmatota archaeon | reverse complement strand
TTGATTAATAACTTTATCAATACTTTTTATATCATATAATTTAGAAATAAATCTTAACGCAATGTTTTTTTCTTCATCGGTCTGATAATTTGTTATGATACTATTTAATTTTCTATGTACTAATGGAATAGCGATTAATTTTTTTCTCACTGCCTCAATAGTTTGAGTATTAGCATATTGAGAGATATCAGTCGATGTGAGTATCATTTTTGTTTCGGGTAAGTAGCTAAAAGCTTCACCAGTTTCAATAATAAGCTGACGGGGTGTGTTTTGAGATAGTGAATTATAAATTTTTACAATTGCTTCCTTTTCTATATATTTTTCTTGTTTATATTTCGGGTTAATTACAAATTCGATAATACGTTTATTAACAATTTGATAAGCTTGATCTACGTTTATTTCATCCATTATTTCAAAAATATCAATAGGACCTCTATAGGTTGGTTTTTTAAGTCGTTCAATCCAACTACTATGTCCTGCAATAAAGAATCCTATTTTGTTATGTTTAAATAAATATTCAGTTAATCCTTGAGACAATTTAAAAAACTCGAATATAGCATCAACATTAGGATTATGGTGCAATTCATCAATAAATATAATATGTCCATATAAATTTCTTTCATGGCATCTAATTGTTAATGCATTTGAAATATCAACAAATTCAATATTTTCTTTTTGAGGATCACCAATTAAAAGATTTAGTAGATATTTAACCAAATCAAAAATTTCTTTACCGTTTGAACTGTATGTCGAAACTGGCAAACTTATTGTTTCAATATTTTTATCCAACAATTTAAATTTATTTTGTAAATAATCAAAAAAAGTCGATTTCCCTGATCCATATTCACCACAAATTGCTGTAACAGCACCAAAAAATGAATCAATATAGTTAATTCTATTCTGATACTTTTTGTAAATCGAAGTTTCAACTATATAATCTATATTACCGGTATTAGGATTTCCTGTCTTTCCAAAAGGATCATCTTTTAGATTCAGTCTTTGCCACCATTCCATATTATCATCCCGGTTATTATGATATTTTTTATTATAATTTAAATCTATTGAAGTAAAATTTTTATAAATTAGTGAAAAAATAAGGAATTTAAGGCAAATGTGAGTCAAAGAGTGTTTCTAATATTGAAGGTATAGGTGTGAAGGATACAACTGTACTTTTTAACGAATTTTAGATATATTAAAAAGGAGAAAAATGAGTTATATCCCGTCGGGAAGGGAGCTTAAATTTACCAGTAAATTTACTCTTAATCACTCTGGTCTTTTTTGTCCGAAATAACCATTATACGCCATGTACACTTTTGCATACATTTCACCAGCTTTGGGGTTTTGCCAGCTGTGCATCCATTCAGATATGGTTTGCATCCAAGTGCAGGGGACGACGCCGGCTTGTATCATGCGTTGTACGGCCATGTTGTGGGCGTCTAGCGACTCTGAAGCAGCAGCATCCATCACACCATACACCTCATAGCCTTCACGCAATCCATGTAGCGAGGTTATAGCCATACACATGCTTGTCCATAAACCGGTGAGCACCAGTTGTTTTCTCCCGGTTTTCTTTACTGCATTAAATACCTCTTTATCCTCAAGTGCATCGAAAGAAGGTATCTTACGGTCAATGACAGGAGATTTAGGGAACATTTCTACAATTTCAGGTAAAAATACTCCGTTATTTTTAGCGCCAATGGTGGTCAGAATGACAGGGATGGCCAATACTTGCGCCCCTTTTGCCAAGGCCATTACGTTGTTTTTCACATACGTGGGATCGTGCGATGTGGCACCCCAAAACATTCTTGCCTGGTAATCTACTAAAAGCAATACACTATTGCTTGCTTCCAATGTTTTAGTAAATTTATTTTCCATTTTTAGACCTCCTTCATTAAGATAATGTTTTAAAATAGCGTTTATTCATTTAAAAAGGTGACTGAAAAACGCATAAAATACAACTTTAAAACAATTTAAAATTTTATTTATTTTAAAAAAAAAATGCAGAATGGATAGAGAATCGAAGTTTACATCACGTTACAGGCTAAGAACAAATGAAATCCTAGGTTCTACTTTTTATAAAATTCTGTTGATGGTTTCACTGGTTTGCTCTGTTTAATAAACGTTCCTGCTTCAAGTTCTTGGAACGCTTGGTCTAGCTGCTTTTGCGTATTCATCACTATGGGTCCTCCCCATGCGATCGGCTCATGAAGTGGTTTTCCTGAGATGAATAACAAGCGTAGGGTGTCTTGTGCTTTGATGGTGACATTGTTTCCATCGGTAAGTAAGGCGTATTGTTGCGGTTCGATCTAGTGGTTAATCACAAGCCCTTTTCTCGTAATTTTTCGACGAATAATTCAACGAAAAAATCGGCGAAATAATCAACGAAAAATTCAGCGATATTTTCCGTGATCTCTATAAAATCCTTCTCTTTTTCTTTCTATTTGTCTTATTAAAAATTAACAACTTAAGTAAACTCATATTGAAATATACGTTACAATTGTTAACCATAAAGCTTTTTTATTATTACAATATTTTGTAAAAATATTTATACAGGTTTAATGTTACAATTAGTCGGGAGATTGTGATATAAATGAAATTAATTAGACAAAATTTAAAGAAAAAAATTTTAGTAGTATGGAGCTGCCTACTTTTACTGATCATATTTTTACCTGAAACAATGAACGCAGAAGTAATTGTAGATAGTACGACGAGTCAAAGGAATAAAATCGCAAATTGGCTTACATATTCTATAGGTACCACTGTAACTATTGAT
>JALHTX010000330.1 GCA_022866015.1 Thermoplasmatota archaeon | reverse complement strand
AGGGCACACCCTAAGCGGTGTGCCGCGTGCGACAAAAAAGGGATATGGTTTATCTGGAGAAAAATAGAGATGCGGCTTTTCATCTGCGGGTCTTACGCTGATGCTTCAGACCACGCAGTATTCCCAGTCGCAGTTATAAAATTGAAATATTTGATAAAAAAAATTTCGGAAAAGGATCACTATAGTTCTATGTCATACAGACAAGATTATGAATCCTGTGGTTTACAACGAATACTTCCATTATTGATTTCATTTCGTCGAATTCTTGTTGGGTTTTTACTTCGGAAACAATTTTCATTTTTTTATTCACCACCTTTTCCTATGTTATACTTTATCTGTTATACTATTTAAATATTTCTTGATATTTTGCCAGAATGAGAAAAAGAAATTCCAGTATTATTTTATTATCAAAAGTTATTCTGTTTTGAAAGCCTAAAACATTTGTTATTGTTGTACCTAATAATATTGTTATTAAAATTATTATTAAAAATTTGTAAAGAATCTTCAATTTTTTACTCAAGATAAACTAAATTACTGACTTTTAATAGTATTTTTTATTTTTATAGTTTTTGTAATAGGATTATTATGGGAAGGTTGAAGATGTTATTTAGAGGGGGTAATTGGATGGGTATTTTCATTAAAATGAAAATTAGGCTTCATTCCTTCCCATTTACCTACGATCGAATAAATAATACAGGCTTTTAAGTATATTTTTCGCAGTCGAATATGTAATTATATATGCAGATCATATATTATATACATCAAATAGGAAAAAATTAGTTATATTCATCCCAACTTTTAATTTTTAAATCACTAATTTTTATTTTTTAATAATTTTCGGATTTCATTTTTATTCATTATAAAAAAACTATAATCAAATAACACTATTGAATGTTTACTTTTTGTTTTTTCTTATTAAAAATTATTTCTTTTGCAGGTATTCCACCTAAAATACTTTAAAAAATTATAAAAATATCAGGTTTTCGTTTTTGATAACATTTGTAAAGAAACATTTAATAATAAATAGTTATAAATATTTATATAGAATTATAAAAAAATATGCTGGTATGAAATGGGTTATAACTTCAAAAAAATCGATGCGATAATCATTGTAATCCTAATAATCATTGCTGGAGCTGTATTAATTAGTGTAGGATATGTAAAACCACCAATAAGACCAATAACACCTGAAATAAGATTTATTCAAGACGATGCAGAAAAAATCTTAAAAGTTACTTATGTAGATTCTGAAGTTTTATGGGAAAATATTATAATCAATGGAGATAATTTTGATAGAAGTAGCTTAGGTCCAAAAGTAGTTGTCGGTGATGAAATCACAAACTGCCAAGGAACTATTACAATTATTTTTGATCCAACAAGTGAATCACTTGGTAGTTGGACTTTTACACCTAAAGAAATATTACCTGCAAGCATTATACTTCCTTCAGATCGAACTATTAAACCAGCAGATGAAGGAGAACATTATAAAGACCTATTAGTAAACAGAGAATGGTGGTATTACTCTACAGTTTTTTCAAATGACTGTAATCTTGCGGGTTGGACGCTCTTGGTTAGTTTTAATCACATGGCACGTAATGATTTAGGATGGACCAAACCAGATATGTTATTTGTCGTTTTAACCAGTCCACAAGGGGCAAGATATGGTGGAGTTTCAGAAAGAGAAAGACCAATTCTTGGCGAATACTCATTTTTGAAAGATCCTGTTTTACAGGCAACTAGTTCTGATTCAGGTTTTAGAATTACATTTGAAGATTCATATGTTCAAGGCAGATCACCTAATTGGCATTTACATATAGAAGGAGATAATATAGATATCAATAATCACGATTTGATAATTGATCTACAGTTTTTTGCACCTTCTTCAGGATATTGGACACATAATAACCGTGTAATAGATAATTCACAAGCAAAAATTGCAAGTTATGTATACCTTGGATGCGAAGTAAGCGGTACTGTTGAAATAGATGGCATTTCTTATGATGCAAAAGGTACCGGACATTACGAGCATACATGGTCTACAGGTTTTATATTATCTAAAGTTCTAATAAGAGGTTGGGACTGGTGCCAGATAACAATGGATAACGGATGGAATATTTACTATAGTAAATATTACTTAACATCTCAATTAAAATCCAGCAAAGAATCCAATATAGATGTTCTTACTAACTTGATAATTACAACAGATCAAGGAAAAACACTCACTATTTTAGAAGATGTGGATATTAAAATATTACTATCAGATGATGTATTATTAACCTTAAAAATGCCTGTTGAAACACAGGTTAAAGCAACTAATAGTTTAATACAAATAGTTCTAAGTAGTTATAATATAAATCTTGATTTTAATATCAAATCAGAAAACGTTTTTGATAATACTTGGAAAATGATTTCACCAGTTAGCATGAGAATAGGTAGAACTAGTTCTATTGGTACAATTACATGGTCTGATGATTATGGAGAACACGAAGTGGTGTTAAATGGCATTGGAACTGTCTGGAATATGAGACATTAAATAATTATTTTTTGATATCAACCGTTGCTTTATTTGCATCAAGAACTAATTTATCCCCTGTTTTGATTTTTGATATATCAATGTGATCAATACAGGGTATGCTTGCAAGAATTACTCCAGTGGCTACAATTGTTTCTGTCTCTTTATTGATAATTCCTGCTGGTGCAACACAGTTCTTCTTTAAACCATAAATAACATATGAACCAACAGTAGAACCTTTACCACATGGAAACACAAGTATCTTATCCTTAACGGATTTTCCTTCTAGTGGATGATTTTTTTCAATTACTATTCCTGTTTTAGCATCTATTCCTCCATAAAATCCAATTGGTTCATTAGAAACAATAGCAATTCCTTCTACTTTACCGGGTGAAATTGTTCGTCCTTTCATTTATAATGCCTCCTTTATCAGATCGTCAATATTCGCAAAACATACATTTTGTTTACAAAAACCAGGTAGATAACTCGCTGCTTTACCAGAGTTTACACCTGTTGTTTTGTATCCCATTTCTTCAATTGGTGATACTACCATACATGTATCTGCGACAACACTTCCTCCAGCATTTTTTATAATTTTATTATAACCCATGCGTTCTGCTGCTTCTTTTGCCATACGACTAGTACAAATCCATACTGGTTTTTTCAATTTCTTCCCTAATAGTTTATCAGCTAAGTTTGAAATCTCATGAAGTGATGCATGCGGACAACCAAAGATAATTATATCTGGTTTCTTACCTGTATTTAATTTTTCATATGTTTCTTTTATTTCTTTTTTACCAACATTTATTGTTTCAAGTCCTTTGGTTTTAACAAGGTCTGCCTCAGGAGTAAGTCCCTCAACATGATAAAGTGCTACGGCACCACTTGCCGCCATTGCAGCACCAAGTGCTTTAAGTTGATCTGTATTTGCATCTTTTATTCCTGTAAAATATGGTATTTTATTTTTTACTTGTTTACCAATATAACAACCAAGTGCACCAAAATCAGAGCTAAAAGAAAGTTCTGTATCAACCTTTATTTTTATTTCTGGCTGACGGTTTTCCCAGATGTGTAGACCATAGTTGGGTGTAACACCACAAATTGCTGCAGCAAGAGCTGAAGGACCGCCTTCACGATTTGTTCTTGCGCCAATTACTGAATTTGAAAAACTTATTGCACTTGATTCAGACCAGGCGATATGTTCTCTAAATCTTGGAAGATTACCAGCAAGATAAGGTGTACATGTAGATGTGACTACTATCCCCATTTTTTTGAATGCATCCATAATGCGTAGTTGGTTTTTTGCAAAATCTTTTGGAAAACCTAGTTCTTTCCAGTTTTCAAGATCCATTCCCGCAGGGTTTAAGTATGTTAAAACCTTTACTTTAGCGCCTTTATTTGCAATATCCTCTAAAAATTCTGTACCAGGATCCCCCATTGATTTATATGATACTCCTGCAACTTGGACGGAACCAACGGGTATCATTTTATCAGCATTATAAATATCGCCGAGGTTTACTAAGAGTCTGAACATTTTTTCTATTACTTCGCCTTTATCACCATTTAGATATTTTTCTTCATCTTTTGTTAAATACATCTTACTAACTCCTTACAGTTATTTACAATAGTTTGGATTTCTTCTTTTGTTGCTTTATCAATATGTATACCACCGATTGCAATAACCGTTTTATTATATTTTTTACAAGCAGCTTTGGCAATCGGCGTTAAAACTATGTGATCATGATGATTTGAATAAGTTAAAACATATGGTTTTCGCCCTGGTTGACAGATTACAGCACCACCAATATGAGATTTTTCACCGCCACCAAGAATAAAAATAAGGTCATCACCAAGCTCTTTTTTTTCAAGAAAAACCTTATATTTTCCTTCACCTGATGTAATCATTAATATTCACTTTTTTGTATCTAACAATTTCATATTTTTTCTTATCAACATCAAAAGGAATTGTTGCATCTACACCAACTTTGCATGTTAATGCTTTTTTACCAGGCTCTTGCTTAGATGACGGATCGAGACTACTACCTGGTTGATTAGGTTTAATAACAAGGTCTTTATCTCCCTGAAAACGTGTAGCAATTGCCCATTCAACAGCATTTGGATTGTAGATATCGACATCATCGTCTATGATTATTACATGCTTCATACTTTTATGGCCATTAAATGATGCTTCTATTGCTTTTTTACCATCATCAGGATGTTTCTTTTTGATTTGAACTATTCCGTGAAGCCAGCTGCCACCACCCATTGTAACAAGTACATTTTTACACTCACAAACCTTGCTTCCTTCATCATAAATAGTTGGTTCCTTTGGCATACCCATAAGAATCTTATGCTCAAATCTACCAGGAATAAGAGCCTGATACATAGCATCCTTTCTGTGGGTAATACAATCAACGATAAAAACTGGTTCCTGACGTTCAAAATCACGTGTTTCAGTAAGATCAACATAAGGTCCTTCTTTATCTAAATCTTTAGTAAGTCTCCCCTCAAGAACTATTTCTGAATCAGCAGGAACTTCAAGATCTTTTGTAACACATTTTACAAGATCAGTTCTGTCTAGAGCATTTGCTATCGCAAACTCATCGACACCACTTGGTGGACCCAGGCTTGCTGCAACCATAACAGCAACACTGTTACCAATACACACTGCCATTTCTAAATCTCCTTTAATTTTATCATAAGTAGTGCGAGTTTGCCTTTTTGCAATAAGACGTGCAGTAAACTTGTTTTTACCTATTTGCATTAGACGATGATAAGAAACGTTTCTACCGGTATCCGGGTCTTTAATCGTACAAACCGTAGCAGATCCATAAGAACCTCCATCACCATCTAGATGAAACAAAATAGGAAACTTGTTTAAATCAGGATTTTTAACTATTACCTCATGACAAGCAGCCTTATCAACAACTTTTGGAGTATTAGGATTACGAAGTGCAGCAACAAGCTTAAACAAAAGTTTATCCTTTGTAGTACCAAGCCCTTCTGCAATAATATCACGGCTACTTGTTATACCTGCAAAAACAGGAAAATTATAACCTTTTATTTTTTCAAAAATAACAGGCTTTTCATCTAGAGAATAAATAATATTAGCAATTTCTTTTTTAACATTTACTTCTTTTTTAATACGTATTAGTTTTCCCTCTGCCTCAAGTTAAGAAAGAAAATCTCGAAGTTTCATAAAAACTCCTCATTAAAATTTTTTTTATTCGCTCCCACGAGTAACCCCAATACTTGTTCTAAGAGATTGGAATCCTTCTTTTTCAAAAGCATTAGCAACTCTTTCTTGAATATCCTTATTTGGAGTAAGTGCTATCATATTGCCACCTAGACCACCACCCGTAAGTTTTGCACCATATGCACCTTGATCACGTGCAAGTTTTACAAGAAAATCAAGTTCACGAGAAGATACCTCTATTTGCTGCAAGAGCTTATGATTCTCATTCATAAGTTTACCAAGTTCCTTATAGTCTTCATCCTGAAGTGCATCACGAGCAAGATATGCTATATTTTCTGCTCTATCAAAAATTTCTGCATATTTTTGGGGATATTTCTCTCTACGTTCCTTTACTCCTGCAACAGCGGCAGTAGTATTTGCAACCTTACCGGTATTACCAATAACAATTTCTACAGGATTCTGAAGATTTATTTTATCCATAATATTTTCTTCTCCTTTTTCAAACCAGATGAGCCCTCCAAAAGTAGATGCAGTGTTATCAATACCTGAAGGTGTTCCATGATATCCTTTTTCACCCTCGTAAGCTATCTCATTGATTTCATCATTTGAATAATCGAGTTGAAAATGCTTTGATAACGCTCTAGTAATAGCAACACAACTTGCGGCACTAGCTCCTATTCCACTTGCAACATAAAGGTTACCCTCTAGCGTTATCTCAACACCATTTTTTGATAAATCTAAACCCATTTTTTTTACCATGCGATTTATAGAGTCTTTTTGTTGATCTATTTTATCTTCTTTATATCTAGGTGTTGCCTTACGATTATCTACAATAGTCCAACCTGCTTTTTCCTTAGGCTCCACCTTGGCACGTGTATACTTAGCAATTGCAGAAACAATCGCAGGTATACCATATACTACAAAGTGTTCATTAAACAATATAGCTTTTCCAAAACCAATGCCCTCTCCAGACATGTCAATCACATAAATGTTCCTTGTTTCATGTTTCTTTTATTCCAAAATAATTTTTTAATACTAAATACCGTAATTCGTTTATATTTTTTATGATTATCGTTAAAACATTTAAATATAATATCTACTTTTCTAGTTTCATAAAGCTACCTTTATAAAAATATTCCTAAAAAGGTTGAAAAAATAAATATGGAAAAACAAAAAACCACAACGAAATATTTGACTTCAGATTATGAAAGAATTAATTTAAAAATAATAAACCTTTTTTGGTATATAGTAGATAGACTCTCAAGCATTTCTGATTTTTTTGCAGAACTTTATGAAAAAACAGTTGGAAATGAATATAGAAAAGAAAGAGATAAATTCAACTTATCAAAATCCAAAAAAATATTATTTATAGGTTGTGGACCCTATCCTATTACAGCATTAATACTTGCAGAAATGAATGGTGTAAGAATCGTGGCAATCGATCATAACGAAAAATGTGTAAAAATCTCAAGGAAGGTATTAGAACAAAAAAATATAAATAGAAAAATATCTGTTGAATTAGGAGAAGGCTTAAACTATCCACTTAAAGGTTTTGATACAATTATTGCTTCAGGATGTTCGCAACCAAAGATACAAGTTATAAATCATATTTTGCAAAATTCAGATAGAAAAAGCAAGATAATCATCAGGGAAGCTTACTACAAAGATAAAATAATAAAAGATATTATAAAAAACTTTGGTGATGTTGAACTAATAACAAAAATAAAAAATCATGCTTTTAGAACCTCGAACTGGGAATCATTTTACATAACTAAAAAATAACACTAATCATGTTTTTATGCTTTAAGAAAACTTTTTTTATCAACTGTTTCCGTAAGAGATAATAGAAATCCTACAAAACCTGTAACAATATCAGTTATTATAAAACCCAATAGTGCTACTACAAGAATTTCTTCTTTTGTAACATTGTAAATAGTCGTGAAAATCGTTATTGCAGTTATCTCTCTTATCCCAAGTCCTGCAATTGTTATTGGTATATAACCTGCTACATTTGCAATAGGGAATAGAAACAAAAAGGCGATATATGGTATTTGTAAACCCAGTGCAATAACAAAAATATAATATTGCGTAAAAATCAAAATCCAGGTAATGATTGAGAGTAAAACAGGGAGTATTAATATTCTAATACGAGGGAAATCATTATAAAAAGTGCTTAAAAAACTATTTAGACTAACTTTAAATCTTTTAGGAATAAAATATTTTACAAACAAATTAAAGATTTTTTCTCCTCTCTCCTTTTTAATAAAATAAAAAATTACTGATGAAAAAATTATGAACCAAACAAGTATCACATAAAATATCTCTTTTATAGATGATAAAAAGATAAGTGCACCTATTAATATCATCAAATATATTGAAAAACTCCTCATTGTAATTTCAATAAACGTGGTTACAAAAAGTTTACCATAAGGTTGCCCTGTTTTTTCCTTAAGATATGGTATCCTCATTAACTGCCCATAAAAACCTGGTGTAAAAATACCATAAAAATAACCTATAAGAAATACTTTAAGTGATTGCAAAAAACTTATTTGAATACCTTGCTCTTTTAAAACTATCTGCCAAGCATAATTTCTGATAATTACTCCAGGTATTGTAAGCACTAATGATAAAAATATAAAAAAAGGTGATACGTGTAAAAAGCCTCTTTTATATCTACAAAATCAAAAGTAAAGGTAATGTAGAGTATAAAAAATATCAAACCAATAAATGGTAATATTTTTTTTAAATATTTGAATAACTTTTCTCTCACAATATCTAAGATGGTAATCTATTTTATTTTTTATCTTTATTGAAAAAATATTAAAGAAAAATTGTTTAAAAAAAATATAGCAAGTTATTTAAAAGTACATTTGTCTCTTTTTTTATATTCTTATGTAATTTCATTAAGTGGTTTTATTGTTAAAATTGTTATTACTAGTGCAATTTGAATAATTATTTCTTTTATTAAAAAAGAGAAATACTAAACTATTAGGTATTATATCTAATCGTATCTAATTCTTAAAAAACAATAAAAGCTCTTTTAGATTACTTAATTTATAGAATCTAATGAAAAACAAAAAATTGTCACCATTAATCGGTTTAATAATTCTTCTTATTGCTTTTTATAATTTATATTTTGCTAATATTATTAAGATTTTTTCAATTATTAATCCAATTTATGCTTTTTTGTATGTGAAGTTTTTCGGAGTTAGGAGGATTTATGATTTTAAAATCGATGAAAATACAGCAATTCGTTTTGAGAAGTATATGAAAAAGTATCCTCAACTTTATCAGTATCTTGCAGATATTGTTAAAAAAAATATCACAGATAATATCAAAAAACCTGTTATTTTAGATCTTGGTATTGGCCCAGGTCTTTTATCAAAAGAGATTAATAAGGTATTACCAGAAGCGCATATAATTGGTGTTGATCCTTCGGAAGAAATGCTCAAACTTTCAAAGAAAAATGCATATGTTGAAACAAAAGTTGGTAGTGCTGAAAACATTCCAATGGAGAACAATTCTGTTGATGTTGTCGTTTGTCGTTTTAATTTGACTTATTGGAAAGATCCTAAGAAAGGTTTTTTTGAGATAAATCGTGTTTTGAGACCTGGTGGAAAATTTGTAATTGAAGCTCTTAATAAAGATTTTTCTTATTTAAAATTGTTTGTAATAAGGATATTTATGATTTTAAAAGGAAGTGGTTTTGATATTGCTCGTTATCATTTTAATGCATATAAGACAGCATATTCTATTGATTGCGTAAAAAAACTTTTTAGGGATGCTAATTTTGAAATTGTTTACTCTGAAGGAGAAAAAAAGGATTGGAGATATGTTTTTGTCGGAAAGAAGATTGATACATAAAATTTTTATACATAAAATAATATAATATTTTATTAAATATTTAGTAAATGGTTGTAGTTATGAAAAAAACAACAACTATAATTATGGTACTGACATTAGTTATAACTTCTATATCATTTATAAGTAATGCTCAGATTATAAAACTTGGAAATATTGAAATAGATCTATGCGGAATTAATCAGAATCTTAGTCTTCTAAGAGGAGAACATTACTTATATATAACTGCGAATCAAAATGTTATTTCTTTTAATATAAAGTATTCTTTTCCCCCAGAATATGGTTACCAACATCCAATCTATTTAGAAATCCTTGATGATACTAATGCTAATATTTTAAACTATAAAATTGAAGATGATATCTTTGAACCAAATAAAATTATTAATTTTACCTGTGGTCAGATAAAAAAAGGTGACAGGGTTTTAATTCATTTTAACTGCTGGGTTTTAGTTAGAGAGTATAACTATGAAGATTTACCTAATTTTATTGAAATACCAAAGTATTATGATTTACCCGATGAAGTTAAAAAATGGACTAGCCCAACAGAAGTTGTACAATCCGATCATTATTTGATAAAATTCAGAGCAAAAGAATTAAAACTATTTTCAGATAATAATTTGTTAAAAATTGCGAATAATATTGCAAAATTTTCAAAATATCATAGATACTTATTTTTTATAACGCAATACAAGCTTCAAAGGATATTTCAATATCCTTCCCAAGATGCATTAACTACGTTACTTGTTAATGGTGAATGCCCAGGTCGTTCGCATCTTGGTTGTGCATTGTTTAGAGCAAATGGCATTCCTGCAAGAGTTACTTTGTCAATGCCCACTAGATATGATTTTTGGTATGAAATACATTACACAACTCAGTATTATTGCCCAGGTTTTGACTGGATTTTAACTGAAGTACATGCTGGAATAACACCATATCCTCCACAAAATCAGATAATTTTAAGATTTTGTTATCCTGGAGAGGAAAACAATACTCAAGCAGATTATATATATCATAGAATGAAAAGTCTTGAGAGATGGATGTGGTTTGATAATGAAAATATTAAACCGTATTATAATCATTTTAAAGAAGGTAGCACTAGAATCAGATCTTTTAATGTAAGTTCTGTAAATATTGATTTAAATATAGCAAATGAGACGATTGATTTAACAAAAATTATTTACAATAAATATCAACAATTTTTAAGTGCTAATCTAACTGGTGAGAATTTAATAAATTTTGAAAAAGGAAAACAGTTCATTGAAAAAGCGATAAATGAATTAGGTTCTTCTGATGATTCATTTGGATATATCTATTATCTTAACAAAGCAAATGATATATTTGATTCAATAATTATTTAGAGAGGGAATAATGAGTAAAAAAACAGAAGGTAAAACTAAAGGTGTTTTTTTAATCTCAATTATTTCTTTTATTGTGTTCTCAATTGGATTTTTACCCACGATTATATTTGGAAAAATAATTCTAATTTTTATTAGTTTCAATGAAATTTGGCATTTCTTTATATTACCTTTTTTAATTTACATAGGAATTTTTATAACACTTTTTTATCAACTTTTAATTTCAGGATTTTTTATTTATGTTTTTAACTATAAATACAAACCTGGTGTTTATCCGTATAATTATAGTAATAAAATGGCTTATAAGTGGATTGTAGTCTGCACACTTTACACTCCTATGAGACGGTTACTTGAGATTTTTCCATTAGGTGCCACGAAATATCAATATTATAGAATGCTTGGTATGAAAATTGGAAAAAATACCCTTGTTGGTGGTACAATAATGGATCCTTGTCTAACAGAAATTGGAGATAACTGTACAATTGGACTTTATGCTGTAATTTATGGTCATATTCATGATTATGAAAAAGAAACAATTTTAATGGATAAAATAATAATTGGAAACAATGTGGTAATTGGTGCTGGTGCTTTTATTATGCCGGGGGCAATAATTGAAGATGATGTTAAAATTGCTACCGGTGCGGTTGTTACAAAAGGTCAGTTATTAAAGAAAGGTAAGATTTATGGTGGAATACCTGCAAAAGAAATTATTATTAATAAGAAAAAACAAAAAGTAAACATTCAATAGTGTTATTTGATTATAGTTTTTTTATAATGAATAAAAATGAGATCCGAAAATTATTAAAAAATAAAAGATTGAATCAATCAAAAGATGAAGTTTTAGCAAAAAGTAAGCAAATTAAAAATAGACTTTTTCAGATTGATGAATTCAAAAAAGCAAAAAATATTCTTTTTTATGTATCTTATGATGGTGAAGTATTTACTCATGATGCGATAAAAGATGCATTTATTGATAAGAAAGTAGTAGTTCCGATCAGCAATAAAGAAGATTATTCACTTATTCTTTCAAAGTTATACTCTTTTGAGGATTTAGGAGAAGGACCTTATGGTATTTTAGAACCAAAAAAAGAAAAGATAAAAGAAATCTCTATTGATGAAATTGATTTGATTATTGTACCAGGGATTGGTTTTGATCTAAAAGGAAATAGAATTGGTCATGGTAAAGGGTTTTATGACAGATTATTAAAAAATACTAATGTACCTATTATTGCTCTAGCATTTGAATTTCAAATAATTGAAAATATTCCAATAGATTCGCATGACAAACCAGTTGATATAATAATTACTGAAAAAAGAATTATTTACTGTAAAAATCGATAACAATTTTTATTTTAAAGGTTTTATGATATTGAACAATTGTTACCGTTATAAAAATAAATGAAATAAGGGCGGCGCCCTTATAATCCCGTTCCGCCTTCGTTCCTCAGCAAGCCCTACGGTCTTGCCGTATCTAACTCGGCGGCTCTGGTTAGTAATCGTTGTTGCCGATCATCAACAACTGTAATTTTATGGTGGT
>JALHTX010000329.1 GCA_022866015.1 Thermoplasmatota archaeon | reverse complement strand
TTCTTGTTCTAGTTTTTGTATATAGTACCTGATAGCTTCAGGTACATTCTGCATCCTATCCATGCGGAAGTATATGGAAGTAGGTCTGCATGGATTTTTCGGTTTTATGTAAAAGAAGGCAGGTCAGCTAAACAAATACAAAATAACTATTTCTTCCTTATTTTTTAAAGAAAACATTTATCAATAAAGAATATTTAACAAATATCTGTTAAAATAAAAATTTAGGTGATTATAACTTTATGGCAAAATGGAGCTTATTTAGAAAATCAAAACCTGAAAATGTATACCTTACAACAGATGAAACAGAAGAAATAATAACAAACAAAGAAGAATATAGAAAAGACAATAAACCTCTGGCAGAATACAAAGAAACACTTTATACAGGTGCAAAATCATCTAAAAAAACAAAAAGTACTACTTCTTTAACTGAACAAAGATACTGGAGAGATGTTGATTTAATTGAAAAAAAAGTTGACAATCTGCATATAATCCGCGTTCAAAAACCAGCAACAGAAGTAGATAAAACAGTTGACAAACTTATACAAAAACGTAGGAAAAAATAAAAATTATTTTTTTTATGATAACAATTCTTCGTATAGGGCATAGAATTCAAAGAGATAAAAGAATTACTACTCATTGTGCCCTTGTATCCCGTGTTTTTGGAGCAGATAAAATACTTGTTGATACACTTGATAAAAAAATAGAAGAAACAGTTCTTAGCATAAACAAGCGTTTTGGTGGTAACTTTGAAATAATAACTGGAGTAAAAACAAAAAAAATAATAGATGAATGGAAAGGAACTATTGTTCATCTAACAATGTATGGCGAAAAACTAGATGAAGCAGTTAAAAAAATTGATACAAAAAAAAATATTTTATTAATTGTCGGTGCTGAAAAAGTCCCTAGATATATTTATGAAATTGCTGATTTTAACATTTCAGTTGGAAATCAACCTCATTCAGAAGTTGCTGCACTAGCCGTTTTTCTTGATAGAATTACAAAAGGTAAATGGATAGATAAAAAATTTAATGGAAAACTAGAAATTATGCCATGTAATAAAGGTAAAAAGGTAATTACAAATAAATAAAATTAAAAGGTTTTTTAAATGAGTTACATTCCATCACCAGATAAATGCATTGATTTACTAAAAATAGCAGGTTGTTCAAAAGAAGTAATTAATCACTGCATAGCTGTAAGAGACATGGCTGTAAAAATAGCTAAAAAAGCAGATGCAAACATAGAACTTGTAGAAGCAGGCTCATTGTTACATGATATAGGACGATCAAAAACACATGGTATACATCATGCAATTGAAGGAGTAAAAATTGTAAAAAAGCTAAATCTTGATGAATCAATTATACGAATCATTGAACGTCATATCGGTGCAGGTCTTTTAAGTGAGGATGCTAAAAAACTAGGATTACCCATGAAAGATTATATGCCAGTTTCTTTAGAGGAAAAAATAGTGTGCCATGCGGATAATCTGGTTAATGGAAGTAAAAGACCACCTGTGGAAATAGAAGTTGAAAAAGCACTAACAAAGGGACATAAAGATTATGCTATTCGTCTTGTAAATCTTCATAAAGAGTTATCTGAAATATGTGGTATTGATCTTAACAAAATATAAATAGGGTTTTTCTTATTTTGAGAATTCTAGTTTATCTATGCAGGGGTAGCCAAGCACGGTCAACGGCGCAAGATTGAGGGTCTTGTCCTGTAGAGGTACGCGAGTTCAAATCTCGTCCCCTGCACTCATTTACTTAGCTAAAAGTCGATATGGTATCTACATTTTGATGATGTCATCGAAAATATGAAATCTATCTTTTAATAATTGCTTTAGAAGAAAACATAGTTTCATAAAAACCGGGATTTCAATCTGTTTTGATTTTACATTGAAATCCGATGGTACATAATCTTCTTCTATTACACCCATAGAAAATGCATACCTATTCTTAGTATTGGTTTTATTCTGATAAGTAGCAGTTATTGCACACTTATGAACAAACCAAGGCATTGATGCATTATCTGTTTTATAATCTAATTCGTAGTATCCAGTAGTTGTAACACTATCGCTTTTTACTGAAATTGTAACACTATCATCAAAACCTGTTACATTACCTTTTATTGTTATTGGTTGAAGCCATGGGTTACTATCTAAAAAATCTCTAAACACTTGAACCTGATCTGCAAAGATTTGCATTGCCTCTTTTAAAGCATTTTGCGTTATATATCCTAGTAGATTTATTGCTTCATTTAAAAGGTCAATAGTTGATGATATCAAATTTTTAATTTTTAAAAAATTTAATGGATTAGCCTTAAATGCCTGCCATGCTGTTCTAAAACCTTGAATACTATTAAAGAAAGCTTGAACTGTGCTTGCTCCTTGAAGAATTTCATAAAAAAGAGCCATACCAGTGTTATACAATGTTGTTACCTGCTCAATTGTAAGATAAATCCATCCAAGACGTTGAACTACCCAGTTCCATGATTCAGAGTTAATAACTGAGTCATCACCGGTTAATAAATAGTTTTCATATATTCTTTCAACCTTATCTAAATCAAGAGCCAAATTAAATGTAGTTTCATTATATACGATAATATCATTTAATATATCTTTATTATTAGCATTTTCATTATTGATTAATGCTCTTAATTCTACTTTGTCTTTATCACTCAAAGGCATTTCAAAAGCAGATGTACAAGGTACCAACAACATAATTATTGTAAATAAACCAACTATCAGATATTTTCTTTTCATATTTTTACCTCTCCCTAAATAATAAAGTAAATATATAGGAAAAATAAATAGTTTTCTGTAAATAAATACATTAAATGACTAAAAAAACAAAAATTTAATCTTAAGGCGTAAGTCTTGTTCTATCTCGTGGGAATAAAATGCACTCCCTAATATTATAAATATCAAGCAACTCCATGACGAAACGCTCTATACCAAAACCAAAACCGCCATGAGGTGGCATACCATAACGAAATGCTTTAAGATACGCATCAAAATCTTTTGGATTAAGGCCACATTCCTCCATTCTCTTTTTCAAAAGATTAACATTATGAATACGTTGACTACCACTTGCAAGTTCAACGCCTTTACATTCAAGATCAAAACTCCTACTAAGCTTATCTCCTTCAGGCATAGTATAAAATGGTTTAGCTATCAAAGGATAATTAGTTATAAAATAAAATTCATCTCCCTCTTTTTTCATTATATCCCCAAGAATTTTTTCTTCTTCTGTTCCAAGATCAGCACCCCATTCAATCTTACAATCATTAGCATTTAATTTTTTAACTGCATCATCATAACTAATACGCTTGAAAGGAAGTTTTGGAATAGTAAGTTTTTTATTTAAAATATTAAGTTCATCTACACATTCACTTGCTTTTTTCCACATAGTATAAACAAGTCCCTCAAGGATCTTCATAATATCTTCTTCGCTTTTAATAAAAGCCATTTCGATATCTACTGCAGTACTTTCATTTAAATGCCGACGAGTATTATGTTCTTCAGCTCTAAAATACCAGGCTATTTCATATACACGATCTAGACCTGTAGCCATAAGAATTTGTTTATATAATTGAGGTGATTGCGCAAGAAAAGCTTCTTTTTCAAAATACTTGATTTTAAAAACATCAGTACCACCCTCAGAGCTACTTGCTATAATTTTGGGAGTATGAACCTCGATAAAATTTTTATTTATAAGAAAAGTATGAACTGCTGAAATAACCTCATTACGGATCTTAAAAATTGCTTGAACATCAGGTTTTCTAAGATCAATAAAACGATTATCAAGGCGTGTATCAAGTTCAGATTCAACTTTGTCAACAACTCCTAAAGGTAAAGGAGTTTCTGCTTCAGATAAAACATTAAACTCATCAGGAATAACTTCATAACCATTACGCGCCTTATCACTTTTTTTACACTCACCGATTACAGATATTACAGATTCACGAGAAACACCTACAAGTTTTTCAAAAAGCTTTGGATCCTTTTTCTTAAGGCCAGTAACCTGAAGAGTACCTTTTCTATCACGCAGAATAATAAAAGCAATACCGCCGATATTACGTATATCTTCAACCCAACCAGCAACAACAATTTTTTTTCCAAAATCTTTTTCAGAAACATCAAGTGAATAATGGGTTCTCAAATCTTTCATAATTATCACCATATTAAAACAACAAATTTAGTTTTTTTGAAATAAACGCACAAACCTCCAGAATCATTTTACGATTATCCCATCTAGAAATTAAATCTTCTAAAGAATTTTTATCCTCGTTTTTTAAAATTTTAACCCATTTTTCTATATTTGGAATTGCACGAGTAACATTATCTACAATTGTAATGTTAGCTGTCTTAGCAGTACGTGACAAAGGATTCAAATCAATTGCAATAACAGTCTTATTCATATTTTTCAAAGCCTGACAACGATCACCATCCTCCAAAGGAACTAAAACAACATCAGAAGAAAAAATACCATCACTGTCACATATCCCTCTATCATGATCAAGACCAGGAATACGAGCATCTCCTTTCAAACCATACACTTTACTAGCACCAAGATTTAAAAGCTCACTAGTCAATAATTTCATACGTTTATCAGTACGATGAAAAAGATTAACCTCAATTTTTGCAGGTATCTCCTCTGAAAGATTAATACACTCCATTCCGGTAAGTACTACAACGTTACCATTTACACTAATAATAGGATTTTTTGCAATAATAAGAGAAGCAGCTGCAATTTTTTCTGCTTCATCTGCAGCAGGGATAGTTTTTTCACCTATTAGATAATCAAAGGCTTCTCCACGACCATGTGCTATAAGACCAGTTTCATGAACAAGCCCTTTCTTCATAGCATCAGAAATTTTTTTCCTTGTCATCAAAGACTCATAACGAGGATGACTCTTAGGTATATCTTCCATAAATAAAGACAGCAATAACAAACTCTTCTATAAAAACTCTTTTCAAGAAAATAAAAAAAGAAGAAAAATATTTTTATTAACCATACATACTAGGTTGAGGTGCCTGTGTTCCAGAAACCATGGGTTTTGCCTGTTTGTGAATCTTCTGAAGTTGCTTCTCAATACGCTCAGACTCTTCATATAACGGCGTAACATTAATGTCAATATCCATAATAAGTGCTATAACATTAATTGCTGCTGCTGCAGCTTTTGCATCAGGATAATTAGGATGTGCTTCAGCAAGAATGCTTATCACATCAAACTTTTTTTGCTTGCCGATATTAAGTAAAACACCAGAAACACCAGCAATTATACCATTTTTAAACTGAGGAATATTTTTCCCAAGAAGCGTACTGCGAGCAGTTTCAGTAGAACCAATAGCATATGCATCTACGTTTCCCTCTTCATTCTCTAATTTACCTTCAACAACCATTCCTTCAGGAGAAATCAATAGTCTACATCTTTTTGTACTAGCCCATTTCATAATAACTTCGGAAATAGAGTTAATAAGATTAGGTTTGGGTTTAAATTCAGATACAAAAACAACTATTTTACCGGCACGTGGTTGATTGCCTGCATAAATCCTGACTGGTGATAAAGGCTCTCCAGTATGAACTACTGAAAGCGCAGGAAACTGTGGAGAAGTAATACAACCAATCTGTTTTAAATTAAGCGCATCAATTAAATAATTAGCAGCAATAGTGCTAACAAGACCAATAGAAGGAAAACCTGCAATAACTGTAGCATCCTTTAAGTCTACTTCTTCAAAATCACAGATATAAACATCATCCTCACTCAAACACGCATCACCATCCTAAAGTAATACCTCATATAGCTTTCTAGCATTTAAAATTAATTGGTGTTTATTTACCCCTTTACTACTCCTAGAGGCTTAAGTTTTGCAACTTTTTTTGAAATACCTGCGCCATTTACTACATCTATAACCTTCTGTATATTTTTATAGGCGCCGGGTGCTTCTTCAGCAGCAACCTTTATACTTGCTGGATGGACATAAATGCCTCTATTACCAAGCTCTTTTACTACTTGTTCACCACGCCAATTTTTAAGAGCTTGATGA
>JALHTX010000033.1 GCA_022866015.1 Thermoplasmatota archaeon | reverse complement strand
TCCTTGGTGTTTATATATACTAATATCTAAAATATCACAATACTGCTTATTAGCCAGTAATTATTTTAGTACTTTGCATGCCTTGTTTAGCAAGATCTACGCCTATTTTTAACTTTGTCAAATCATCTGTTTGTTCAAGTTTTTCATCAGACACTTGTCTATTAGACATAACTTTTAACTTTTCTAGATTTAATCTATCTTCAGCTTCTTTTTTCTTACGCTCATTCTCCATAGCTCTTAAATCAATCTCTCTAGATTTTAACTGAACTAATGGATCATTATTCATACCATCATTAATTTTATTTTCTTCAGTCATATAATCTTTAGTCATTTCAGCAATTAGTTTTGCTTTTCTAGATTCAATAGCTTGTGTCATTTGTTGAACTTGTAATTGTAATTGTGGATTCATTTGTGCTTGTTGTTGCATTGATTGTAATTGCATTAACTCTTTAGAAAATTCTAATTGAATTTGTTCTTGAGCCATTACTGAAATATGTTCTAGAACGTTCTTTTGAATAATACCCATCGCCATAGGATTATTTTTAATTATGTTTAATTGCATAAAGTTTAAATGCGCTTCAATGTGGGCAGTATGATCTTGTCCAGCGAATGCTTGGAAAGGTTGTCCAGTCATAGCATTGATATGTTCCATAGAAGGATCCATTGGTAATGGCGGTTGTGGTGGAGGTAATATTAAATCAATATTCTTAACTCCAATCGCTTCATACATAGTTCTGTAAACTTGATACAAGTTATGCATTTGTGGATTAGACATTGCAAGTTGCATTTCAGTTTGCGCTAAATTAATTCTTTGTGATTGAGAAAATATATTTGGATCTGCTACTGGTAATATATCTACCTTGTCATCAAAATCTAATTGTTTGATTTGTCTCTCACCACCAACCACATCGTATGGATACATAGGTGGTAGATAAGATGAAAATACTTTTGCTAATAATTCAAATTCATTTTTAAGCGAAGCATACAATCTTTTATGAATCGCTGACATCACCCTCGATCCACGCTCCAATAATGCCATCGTCGTTCCAACAGCAGCGTTTTGATTACCGTCACCCACTTGCATATCTGCGATGGACGCGAATCGTTGACCTGCTTGAACCACAATACCCATCAGTTGTAATAGGGTCGCGGATGGTTCTTTAAATGGAAGAGGCATAAATGCATCTCTTAAATTTCCACCTGGTGCATCTACATCTCTGAACTCACCTGGTTGAATTGGTTGTGCGTCATCTCTAACTCTAATACCACGCATTTTAAATCCTGCTGGTAAATTAGATAAAGTTCCTGCATCTAATAATTGTCTTAAAGCTGAAGTTGCAGTACGTGACAATCCACCAATCATGTGAATTAAACCAAATCCATAAAATCCTAAACCTGGTAAAAATTTAAAGTGTACAAAGTAATTAGTTTTATTTTTTAATGGATCATCTGATTTATAATTACGTTTTATTGATAAAACTTCTCTAGAAGATTCTTCAATAGTTACAACGTAAGGAAGTTTAATACCTGTGGGCTCACCAGTTTGAGGATCTTTATCTTCAAATCCTTCAAGATCTAAATTAACATGACATTCTAATAGAGTATAAATGTCATCTTGTTTTTCAATTCTAATGCCTTCTAATTCTCTTTCCTTCTTTTTAATTTCATCTTCTTTTACAGGAGGTTCACCTAAATCTACATCTTTATAAAAACCACTTACTTGTTGTTTTCTTAAATCGTTTGCTGAAATTTTAATAACATGAACAACCGCTTCAGCATCTTCTAATGAAGTTGCAGAATAAGGAACAATTAAATCTTCTGATGGAACAAATTTAGAAACTGCTCTTCCTAGTAATGAATCATAATAAACTTTTTTAAATGTAGATCCTGATAATGGTAAATAGAATAACATCTGATCAAATTCAGGTTCATATTCTTTCATCACATTCATGATTTGATAATTCATAAATTCTTTAACTCTCATTGCTTGGTCTTCTTTATTACGATCTGTTAAACCAACGATTTGAGTTCTTACTGGACCATCTGCTGGTAATAATTCTTTATAAGCTTGTGCTTGAAATTGTGTAACTGATTCTGCAAGTACTGGGTGAGTTACTCCTGATGCTCCTTTAAAAGGTTCTGTTCGTCTTTCGTATTTGAATCCTAAAAGATCTAAACCGTTTGTATAAGCTTGTTCCCAATCTTGTCTTGATGTTTTATAATCTGTATATTTTTATTGAAGGTCTGATCCTACTTCTCCGAGTACATCATCATCTAAAAATTCTGCAAGGTTTGCATAGTGATCTTCTCCGCCCATTGGAACTGCGGAACTTGGATCAAACGAAATTTCTGCACCACCATCTTCATCCATATTTATTTCAACGGATGAATCTTGTGACTGTTCTACTTGTTCTTGAATTATTTGTTCTGTTTCAGCTTGACCAGGAACTTCAATAGTAGTTTTTGTATTAGGTAATGACTTATCAATTTCTGCCATGATTAACTATACCTTCTTCTGAATAATGTTTCAACACCTTGTGAATCAGGACCTTTAGCAGGAGGCACTGTTTTTGTCAATCCGCCATTAGCAAAATTTCTTGTATATCCTATATAAGCACCTTTGGGACCAACGTTAAGACCGAATCTTGAAGCAGTCCTATCTTCAGGATCTGATGTGTAAGAAATTCCTATTCTAGGATCTCTTATATCCATTCTTGGATTAATATTTGGTTCAATTTTAGGTCCAAATCCTGGATAATTATTTTGTTTGGTTTTAGGACCATACATTAAATTAATACCACCTTGTCCTCCTTCTTCTGTATTAAAATTTAAACCAGGAGATGCTTGACTTGTTAATAAATCATTTACTTCTTGTTGATATTTTTCTTCTAATTCTTCTGCAGATAATTCTTGATTTTTACTTTCACTCTCAAGAAATTTTTTTTTAGCTTTACCTCCATTTGCAAAACTAGCTATTCCACCATTTGCAAAATCAGGTTCACCATAATCTTTAAATCTTTGATAAAATCCTGGTTCTGGTCCATATTCTTTATCAATATAATCAGTTGGATTATTTTCCATTTGATCTTTAGTTATTCTTCGTTCTTTAATTTTTTCACGGTTCTTAATTTTACCTGTAGCTGCTCTTTCAGCTGCTTCTATATCACCAGCCGCTTTATCTATTGTTGTAACTCTTTCACCTAAATCTAAAGTATTATCTCTTTGAAATTGAGGTTCTGTTTCTAAAATTTGAAACTCGCCTGGTTCGTTAATTGCTTTTCCTGTCTCAACATCAAAATCTTGATTTGGTTTTTTATATTGTAGGTCCACAGTTTGACCATTTGGATTTCTTGGTGAATCAATTGTAATAGTAATTTCTCCATCTATTGGTTTTTCAGTTAATGTAAATGTTGTATCGCCATCTTTTAATTTTTTAATATTAACTGTATCTTCTAATCTTTTTACTTCTGGAGAAATATCAGAACCTTCTTTGATTATTTTACTTACAAGTGGACTAAACCATTCAGGCATTCCAGAAACTTTAGGTAATACTTTACCAGCAATTTTTGTAGCTTTAATACCAGTGCTTTTTAATGCTTTTCCTAAAGCAGGTAATGCGGCAATACCACCCATTATTTTTAATAAAGTTCTACGATCCATTATTGAGATTCCTTATTTTTATTGGATAGATAGTCATATAGAGTAT